>CAIXFH010000187.1 GCA_903918645.1 uncultured Actinomycetes bacterium
CGCTGCGCCAGTACCGCGGCGACGGCCAGAGAGCACGCGGGAGACCGACGCGGTGGAGACGCCCGCGAGTCGAGCCACGTCGTGCACGGTAACTAGTCCTCGCTGGGTCACGTGCGGAGCCTATCCGCGGTCCTTGCGCGGGTGGTCCGAATGAGGGGATACTATTTCTGGCAATCGTTTACCAAGGAGGATTTGTGACAGCCGAAACTCGTGATCTCAGCGGAACAGTCGTCGCCATCACTGGCGCCACATCAGGTATCGGGCGCGCTACTGCTCGGGAGCTCGTGCAGCAGGGCGCGAAGGTGGCCCTCACCGGGCGCAGGGCCGATCGCCTCGCCGACCTCCAGCAAGAGCTGGGCGCCGACAACGCAGTAGTTGTCGCGGGAGATGTTCAGGACCCAGCGGTGAGCCAGCGGTTAGTAGCGCAGGCTCTTGAGTCCTTCGGTCGGCTCGACTCCCTGGTCGCAAGCGCCGGCGTAGGTGCCTATGGCGGGATCCTCGATGGTACGGACGACGAGCTCGCGAGCATGATGCGCACGAATGTCGACGGCACGATCTGGGCGATCCGCGCAGCTGTGCCGCCGATGCTCAGTGCCGGTGGAGGCGACATCGTGATCATCGCTTCGGTAGCTGGCCTGCGGGGCGGGGGGAACGAGGCTGTCTACGCGGCTAGCAAGTTTGCACAGGTCGGGCTGGCCGGTGCAATCGATCGTGAACTACGGACCTCGGGCGTGCGAGTGACCGCACTGTGTCCGGCCGCAGTGTCGACCGAGTTCGCCATCGGACGTGGCCGCACGGAGGGGGACGCCTGGCTTGATGACGTTCTCCAGCCGGAGGACCTAGCAGCAGCGGTGACCGTGGTTCTTCGCCAGCCACGCAGGCTGCGAACTACTCAGTGGTCGATGTGGGCAATGACCGAGGGGAACTGACATGGCAACCAATCTCTCCGCCGTTCTGGTCGGCACCCAGCAGGTCTCGGTCGAGGAGGGCCCGACGCCGATGCCGGGTCCTCGCGAGGTGCTGGTACGCATCCGATCTGTCGGGGTGTGCGGCTCGGATGTCCACTACTTCGAGCATGGTCGAATCGGCAACTTCGTCGTGCGCGGGCCCCTCATTCTCGGCCATGAGGCATCGGGCGACGTCGTGGAGATCGGTTCTGAGGTCTCAGGCCACGCGGTGGGTCAGCGGGTAGCCATTGAGCCGGGATGGCCCGATGGCACCTGCGAGCAGTGCCTCGCCGGCCGCTACAACCTCTGCGCCAACGTGCATTTCCTCGCCACTCCACCCATCGACGGTGCCTTTACGCAGTTGCTCGCTGTGCCTGCGCAGTTTGCCCACCCGGTGCCCGACTCGCTCTCGCACGACGCAGCCGCGCTGATCGAGCCGTTGTCGGTCGCGATCGCTGCCTGCAGAAAAGCAGGCGTTCGTCCGGGCACCCGAGTACTCGTGACGGGTGGCGGGCCTGTTGGGCTTCTCGTCGCGGAGGTGGCGGCCGCATCCGGTGCTACCTCGGTGGTCGTGGTGGAGCCTGCGCCCGACCGTCGCGCACGATCTGTCGGGCTCACCTCTGCCACAGTGGTGGCGCCCGAGATGCTCGGTGACGACACGGGCTTTGACGCATTCGTCGAGTGCTCGGGCGCGGCGGCTGCGATCCGCCTCGGGCTCGAACGGCTACGCCCCGCCGGCATCGCGGTCCTCGTCGGCATGGGCTCTGACGAGGTGCTGGTGCCGATCACGCTCATCCAGGTCAAGGAACTCGTCGTCACCGGAACCTTCCGATATGCGAACGCCTATCGCGATGCGATCAGACTCGCTGCGTCCGGACGCATCGACCTCGATTC
>CAIXFH010000188.1 GCA_903918645.1 uncultured Actinomycetes bacterium
CTTGCTGGGGTGATGCCTGATACGAGCCGAACGGAAGGTCGGCGACGACCATCGCTCGACTCGAGCCACGAACGACACCCCGAACCAATGGGATGAGCTCGTCGACTGTGACGGGGATCGTCGAATCGTGACCGTAGACAACCATCGCCGCTGAATCTCCGACAAGGAGGACGGGGATGCCAGCGTCGTCAAAGACTCGCGCTGTGAGTGCGTCGTAGGCCGTGATCATCGGCCACTTCTCGCCGCGTTGCTTGGCATCAGCCAAATCGCGTACGGATATGCGTCGCCCAGTGGGAGCGCCGCCATACAGCGACTCCGCGGCAGTTTCGAGCGTGCTCGTCATGGCAGACCCCTTTCGACTCGAGTCCCCATGGTGGGGTACCCGTTCAAGGCCAAGTAAACCACGCCATCGGGCGGGTTAGCGACCCTTTGCGATGGCGGGAGATAGCGGATTGGTCGCCAATACCCGGCCAGATCAGCACAAAATGGGCGCCCGAGCGATGGGTAACTTGGCCTGAATTCGCGGTTCACCGGAGAAACGGTACGGTTACGTATCGGAATTGGTTGCGATGGCCAGAGCGCCTGAGAGCAACGCACACAAGTAGCGACAGCGCGGGCCCAGCCAGCGCATGGGAGTGGAGCAGGCATGTCGAGTCAGAGCCAGGCGACCGGGTCGGTCGCATCGCAAGCCACCATGGACAACGTCAACCCCCGACGCTGGCAGATTCTCGGCGTGCTGGTCGTCAGCTTGGTGGTGGTGATCCTCGACAACACCGTTCTCAACGTTGCGCTCAAGACTATTCAGGAAGATCTGCACGCCACGCAGTCTCAACTCATCTGGGCGATCAACGCCTACACCCTCGTGTTCGCAGCGTTGCTGTTCAGTTGGGGCGCGCTAGGCGATCGCTTCGGGCGCAAGCGCATTCTCATGATCGGCCTCACCCTCTTCGCGCTGGCTTCAGCGCTGTGCGCCTTCGCGTCGACCCCGCAGCAACTCATCTTCTTCCGCGGCCTCATGGGCATCGGTGCCGCGTCGGTGCTACCCGTCACGCTGTCGATCATCACGGTCATCTTCCCGCCGCAGGAACGTGGCAAGGCGATCGGCGCATGGGCAGCAGCAGTCGGTGGAGCGGTGGCGCTCGGCCCGATCGTTGGAGGAGTGCTACTTGAGCACCCCCAATGGTTTAACTGGCTCACCGGGAATGACTGGGGTTCTGTCTTCTTCATCAACGTTCCGATCATCATTGTTGGTCTGATCGGAATCCTGGCGATCGTCCCTGAAACCAAGAACGAGAATTTTGCTCGGCTTGACCCCATCGGGCTCGTGCTGTCGATCACAGGTCTGTTGGCACTGGTGTACGGGATTCAGGAAGCCGGTTGGGGCGAGCCGCGCGTGTACGCGTGGATGGCCTTAGGCGTAGTGATTCTCGTCGGGTTCGTCATCTTTGAAAGCCGTACGTCGCACCCGTCACTCGACTTGTCACTGTTCTCCATTCGGTCCTTTTCGGTGCCACTTACCGGTGTCTCCCTTGCTTTCGCGGCAATGCAGGGGTCGCTTCTGTTCCTGGCTTTCTACTACCAACTCGTACGCGGTTGGTCGCCATTGCAGAGCGGTCTACTAACGCTGCCTTTCGCTGTGGGCCAAGTGATTGCGGCACCGCGCAGTGCGAAAATGGTCAAAAGGTTTGGTGCTCGTCGAGTTATCCCGGCAGGTGTCCTTCTCTCGGCAACGGGCATGCTGCTCATTGCGCTGCTACCAGTCGACGCCCCGATTTGGTACCTGGTAGCACTGGGCTTCGTGTTCGGCTTCGGCCTCGGGAACACCATCGCGCCCTCGACCACGCGCATGACTCTTGCCACCCCGCCCTCGCGTTCAGGTTCTGGCTCAGCGGTTCAGAACACAGTGCGCCAGGTCGCGGCTGCGCTCGGCGTCGCCATCGTCAGTTCGATTGTCGGTGCGGTCTATGCGCACAATCTCACGCCGGTGCTGGCTGGCAGCCCGCTGCCCTCAGCCCTTCAGACTCAAGCAAGCGATTCCATCGGCGCCACCTTCGGTATCGCTGATGCGATTGACAAGGCCGGGCAGGCACCCGCGGCTGCTACTGCCGCGTTGCGTCAGGCCGGCATTGAGTCATACATGCCGGCGTTGCACCTAGCCGCCTGGATCGGCTTTGGCCTGCTGGTACTCGCGTTCGTGGTGTTCGTGGCTTGGCTACCCGCTCAAGCTGAGGCGGTCGCGTGGGCGGGCTCGCACCCTGGCCCTGACGCGAAGGCAGCGTTTGCCGCGCCAGGTCTCGGCGAGACCGATGCCGCACATCAGGTGCACATGGTTAACGAGGTCGGCGAGGGCTTGTCGCATGTCGATGAAGCGCCACTTGAACACCCGGCCGAGCAGCCAGCGGGCGCGCCCCCCGCAGGCACAACCGAGCGCTGACGTCGCAATGTCAGTCGTCGCATCGCTTCTAGCGCCCGTTGGGCAGGTACGTCTGCCCGGACGACCACGCGACGAGCGAGTCGACCGAGCGATTGTGGATTCGACGTTGCAACTCATCGCCGATGTTGGCCCAAGCGCGCTGTCGATGGAGGAGGTCGCGACTCGCGCTGGGGTGAGCAAGGCCACGCTCTATCGACGCTTCGCTACCAAGGATGATCTGGTGGTTGCAGCACTGGCATCGTTGAACGAGTTATTGCCCACCGAACTCCCCATCGGGAGTGCACGCGATGTCCTCGTGTACCTCATCGACATATGGTGCGGGGGGCAGCCTGACAGTTTGAGTGCGCAGTTGTTTCCGCGGGTTTTCGCTCACGCGCGTAGCAATCCGCGCATGTTCGGCTCGTTCTATGACAATGTGCTCGAGCCACGTCGCGATGTCGTGCGCGGAGCGATCAGACGAGGCATCGCAAGGGGCGAGTTCCGCTCCGACACCGACATCGAACTGCTCACCACTTTGCTCATCGCGCCAAGCGTCTACACAGCCCAGGTTCGAGCGGGCGGGCGAGATTGCGCTCCGCAAGCCATGGCTGCGGACTTTGTTGACGCCGTTCTCGCTGGATTCACGATCAGCAAGTAGCCGCAACTCGTTGTGGCACTTGTAATTTCCCGCGTTTACTCGGCTGTCTCGCGCCAACGGTTGGTAATCGGTAGGCGTCGATCACGACCGAACCCCTTCACCGAGATCTTCGTTCCCGGTGGGTACTGCCGACGCTTGTACTCGGCGATGTCGGTCATCCGTAGGACTCGCTCGACCAATGCTTGATCGAATCCGTCAGCGATGAGTTCACTTGCCCCGCGGTCATTTTCGACGTAGTCGTCGAGAAGGTCATCGAGTACTTCGTAGTCGGGAAGTGAATCGGAATCGAGTTGTCCTGGCCGCAGTTCGGCAGAGGGGGGTTTGTCGATGCTGGACTCGGGAATCGGCGGGGTCTGGCCACGTTCAAGTGCGTTCGCATTGCGCCACCGCGCCAGGAGCCACACGTCGACTTTGGGCACATCCTTGATCGGGGCGAATCCACCCACCGCATCGCCATAGATCGTCGAGTAGCCGACCGCGAGCTCGCTCTTGTTTCCCGTGGCTAGAACAAGGTGTCCTTCAGCATTCGAAATGGCCATCAACGTCATACCTCGCACTCGGGCCTGCAGGTTTTCCTCCGCAAGACCGGTGAGCTGGAGTTGGCTCTGGAACGCATCGACCATGGGAGCGATTCGCACTGTGCGCAAATGCATTCCAGTGCGCGCCGCCATGTCGGCCGCATCGTCGCGTGAATGCTGGGACGAGTAGACGCTGGGCATGGAGACGCCGTACACGGATTCGGCGCCGATCGCATCAATGGCGAGCGCTGCAACCACAGCGGAATCGATACCGCCCGAGAGCCCTAGAGCCACTGACTTGAAGCCGTTCTTGTGGACGTAGTCACGAACGCCAGTGACCAGCGCGAACCACATCTCGGCGGCGTCGCTCATGCGATCTGCAACAGTCGGCGTGCGCAATTCGGCGATGCTAGACGGTGAGCCGATCGCGGCGCTGGCAGCGCTCGTGTGCGGGTCCGCCAGCGGTAGATCGAGGTCAACGATGAACAACTGTTCCTCGAATTGCGCCGCCCGCGCGATTAGGGCTCCGGTGGCGTCCACCACGAGTGAGTCGCCGTCAAAGACGAGTTCGTCCTGCCCGCCGACCATGTTGACGTACGCCAGCGCACAGCCGGCCTCACGGGCGCGACGGGCACAAAGTTCGAGGCGTGCGTCGTCCTTGTTACGTTCGTATGGGGAGCCGTTGATGACGACGAGGAGCCCGGCGCCAGACCCCTGGACCTCAGCGACTGGGCCACCGTCTTGCCAAAGGTCTTCGCAAATGGCAACTGCTACATCGATTCCACGAACTCTGACGATGGTGGTTCCGCTACCAGGGACGAAGTACCGGTACTCGTCGTAAACGCCGTAGTTGGGCAGATGATGTTTGGCGTAGCGAGCGATGATGGCGCCTTGGTGGATGACTGCCGCAGCGTTTTGCGGGGCTCCTCGAGGTCGGCCGAGTTGGTCGTCGACGTCGTCAATTCGATCTAGGAACCCGACAATGACGACGAGATCGCCAAGGCCTTCGTGCAATAGACGCTGTGCCAACGAGTTAAGTGCTCTCTTGCTGGCTTCCTGGAATGAAGGCCGCAATGCAAGGTCCTCGATGGGGTACCCCGTCAGCATCATCTCTGGGAAAGCAACCATGTGCGCGCCGGCATCGTTGGCTGATCGCACGTAATCGATGACTAGTTCGGCGTTGCCGGGTAGGTCACCGACACACGGATTGACTTGAGCTAAGGCCAGACGAAGTGCAGACACACCCTCACCCTAGACGGGAGACCGAATCCGGGTGTAACGATCGTTGGCGAGCCAACCACGCGCCGCCCGCTGATGTGGGCCAAGATGGGCACATGGATAAGCAGACCGAGTTCGTGCTGCGCACGATCGAAGAGCGTGACATCCGGTTCGTCCGGCTGTGGTTCACTGACGTGCTCGGCATGCTCAAGTCCGTAGCGGTAGCGCCGGCTGAGCTTGAAGGCGCGTTCTCCGAAGGCATCGGTTTCGATGGCTCAGCGATCGAGGGCTTTGCTCGCGTGGCCGAGTCCGACATGCTCGCCAAGCCGGATCCAAGCACCTTCCAGGTCTTGCCGTGGCGTGGTGAGAGCCCGGGTGTTGCGCGAATGTTCTGCGACATTCTGATGCCCGACGGTAGCCCGTCTTATGCCGACTCTCGACACGTTCTCAAGCGCGCACTCGCGCGGGCTGCTGAACTCGGGTTCACCTTCTACACGCACCCAGAAATCGAGTTTTTCCTTCTGGAGCAAGGCAATAAGCGCGGCGAGTCGCCCACTCCAGTCGATGAGGTCGGCTATTTCGATCACAGTCCGCACGGCGCCGGTTATGACTTCCGTCGTCAGGCGATCACTGTGCTCGAGGCGATGGGCATCTCGGTCGAGTTCAGCCATCACGAGGGCGGCCCGGGCCAACAGGAGATCGATCTGCGTTACGCCGACGCACTCACCACGGCTGACAACATCATGACCTTTCGCCTCGTGATCAAAGAGGTTGCGCTCGAGCAGGGCGTGCAAGCGACGTTCATGCCCAAGCCATTCGCCGAACACCCAGGCTCGGGGATGCACACTCACGTGTCGCTCTTTGAGGGCGATCGCAACGCCTTCTACGAGCCTGGGGCAGAGTTCCAGCTTTCCAAGGTCGCTCGGTCTTTCATCGCTGGTCTTCTGCGTCATGCACCGGAGATCACGGCTGTCACGAACCAGTGGGTCAATAGCTATAAGCGCCTTGCTGGTGGCGGCGAGGCTCCTGCATACGTCTGCTGGGGTCATGCGAACCGGTCGGCTTTGGTGCGCGTCCCGATGTACAAGCCGAACAAGGGGAATTCGACTCGCGTCGAGTTCCGCTCGATCGACAGTGCCACCAATCCCTATCTCGCGTTCGCCGTGATGCTTGCGGCAGGGTTGAAGGGCATCGAAGAGAACTACGAACTTCCGCCGGGCGCTGAGGATGACGTCTGGGCACTCACCGAGGCCGAGCGCCGTGCGCTAGGGATCGACCCTTTGCCAAGTTCACTTGGTCAAGCGGTTCAGATCATGGAGCGAAGTGAATTGGTTGCCGAGACACTCGGCGAGCACGTCTTTGACTTCTTCCTGCGCAACAAGCGGGCTGAATGGGCCGACTATCGACGTCAGGTAACGCCGTTCGAACTCGCGCGCTATCTTCCAGTCCTATGAGTTCGGAGCCATCCGTGATTGACACGCCTCGCGTGCGTTTGATGGTGGTGCGAAATGACCCTTCAGATCCGCCAGCCCTGCTCGTCGACTGGTGGAGCGAGGCCGACGTTGAGCTTGTGCTCGTCAATGCTGATGAAGGCGATGTCGTGCCTTCATCGTTGCCCGCCGATATCGATGGCTTAGTACTGCTGGGCGGCGGGATGGCGGCGTGGGAAGACCACATTGCGCCGTGGCTGCCAGCGGAGCGAGCGCTCGTTGCCGCGTGCGTTTCTGATGGCACGCCGGTCCTCGGGGTCTGCCTTGGCGCGCAGATTATGACCATTGCCTGTGGCGGAACAGTTGAGCGGGCAGATCAGCCTGAGGTCGGCATTGTTGAGTTGAATCTACTGCCGACTGCAGCTGAGGATCCGCTCTTTTCGGCTCTGCCTCAAGGAGTTCCGGTCGGTCAATTCCACCAGGACGCGATGACCGTCGTTCCGGCGGGTGCGGTTGTGCTGGCCAACACGCCAGCGTGCGAGCACCAGGCGTATCGCCTAGGTGATCATGCCTGGGCCGTCCAGTTCCACCCAGAGATCGATGCGGCCATCATGGATTCGTGGGCGATCGAGGACCCCGATACCGCGAGCCGATGTGGTCTTGGCCCAGGCGAAGCAGCGGCAGGGATTGCTGCGCGAGCCGATGAACTCATGGCTGCTTGGCGACCCTTCGCCCACGCGTTCGCCGATGTGGTTCGAGCCACTGTGTCGCGCTGACCTGACTTGCCCATGACAACCGACGGCGCGCGTGAGGGTCGTGGGGGAAGCCTTGCGGTGCGGCTCACTCGTCTGGGCTTGGCCGACCCTGAACGTGCGGTGCGCATGCTCTCCGCCCCCTCCTTGGCTGGTCTCCAGGGCGATGTCGTCGACGACCTCGTTCTTGCACCCGATCCAGATCTTGCTCTCGCCGCGTTGTCGCGAATCGCTGAAGCCGAAGGTGATTCGAGCGCGCTGTTCATCGAAAGTCTGAACCGCGATCCTGCCCTGCGACTCCGAGCTTTCGCGGTACTCGGGAGTTCGGCTGCGCTCGGCGATCATCTGGCTCGACACCCTGAGCACTGGACCGAGTTGTTGCCGACGGATGATGGCCCGGCGCTTGCTCCGCTGGATCAGGTGCGCAGCGAGCTACTAGCTGCTGTCGGTGCCGACCCAGCCGCTGAGCTTCCGGTTACCAGAGCTGCTGACGTTGGGACGATCGCTCAGCTCAGAGTCGCCTACCGTCGACGTCTCCTGGCGATCGCGGCCGCAGATGTCGGCGACGGAGCGAGTTTTGTTGACGTGTCTGCGGCGCTGTCCGATCTCGCCGACGCGACCTTGGGGGCGGCACTTGCCATCGCTCGTCGCGAGTATCCCGACGATGCGCGGTCCTGCGCACTTGCGGTCATCGCCATGGGCAAGAGCGGTGGACAGGAACTCAACTACATCTCCGACGTCGACGTTCTCTTCGTGGCAGAAGCGACTCCGGGATTCGCGGAATCCGAAGCGGTTCAGTCCGCTACCCGGCTGGCGCAGTCGATGATGCGTGCCTGCTCGATGTCGACACAGGAAGGCACGATCTGGGAGGTCGATCCCAACCTTCGGCCTGAGGGAAAGTCGGGCGCGCTCGTACGCACGCTCGCCTCCTACGAGGAGTACTACACGAGGTGGGCATCCACCTGGGAGTTCCAGGCTCTGGTCAAGGCTCGGCCTGCAGCCGGCGATGCGGATCTGGCTCGTCGATTCGTCGATCTAGTGACGCCGATGGTGTGGGCGGCCGCTGACCGACCGAACTTCGTCGAGGACGTTCAGGCAATGCGGCGTCGTGTCGAACACAACGTCCCCGCCAAGGATGCCGATCGGCAATTGAAGCTCGGCGCGGGCGGTTTGCGCGATGTTGAATTCTCCGTGCAACTCCTTCAACTAGTGCATGGTCGAAGTGACGTGATGTTGCATAGCGCCACCACCATGAGGGCGCTGGAAGCCCTTGCCACATGGGGATATGTGGGCCGCGAGGATGCGAGTGGATTGGCTTCGTCCTACACGTTCCTGCGCACACTCGAGCATCGCATCCAGATGTTCCGCTTGCGCCGCACTCACGTGGTGCCCGACGGCGAGGACGACCTACGACGCATTGCCCGCTCGATGGGTTACCGAACTGATCCGGTAGCCGAACTCACTGAGGCGTGGCGTCGGCACAGAGTTGAAGTGCGACGGTTGCACGAGAAGTTGTTCTACCGTCCATTGCTCAATGCAGTCGCGCGGCTTGATGCGGGGGAGGCGCGGCTCACACCGCGTGCGGCGCAGCAACGGCTTGAGGCTCTCGGCTTTGCCGATCCCGAAGGCGCACTGCGTCATCTGGAGGCGCTTACGTCCGGCGTCGCGCGTCGAGCAGCGATTCAGCGCACGCTGCTTCCGGTAATGCTCGGCTGGTTTGCCGATGCGCCCGATCCTGACACCGGGCTGCTCGCCTTCCGCCGAATGAGCGATACGTTGGGTTCCACTCCTTGGTACCTTCGACTCCTTCGCGACGAATCCCTTGCGGCGCAAAGACTTGCAACGATTCTCGCGTCGTCAAGGTACGCCTCGGATCTGCTGTTGCGTGCGCCTGAGGCCGTCACGATGCTGGCTGACGACGCCGAACTCGTTCCGCGCAGCCGAGATTCGCTTGTGGCCGAAGTCGTTGCAGTAGCTCATCGGCATGGGGACCCCGAGGTGGCGGTCGCCGCTGTACGTGCGCTTCGCCGACGCGAGTTGTTCCGAACAGCGGTCGCCGAGTTACTCGGAATTGCGGCGGTTGATGATGCCGGTGTCGCGCTCTCAGACATCGCGGCGGCAAGCGTTGAAGGCGCGCTGGAGATTGCTGAACGCGTTGTGATCGGCGCGCGTGGGGGGCCATTGCCCACGAGCATCGTGGTCATTGCCATGGGTCGATTCGGCGGTGGTGAACTTGGTTTCGCGAGTGATGCCGACGTCATGTTCGTCCATAGCCCGTTGCCCGGATCGGATGAAGGCGATGCTCACGAGGCTGCGCTAGCAGTGGCGAGCGAACTTCGTCGGTTGCTCAGGATTCCTACTCCCGATCCGGTGCTGGAAATCGATGCCGACCTTCGACCGGAAGGTCGATCCGGTCCCTTAGTTCGCACCTTCGATTCTTATGCGGCCTATTACGCCCGCTGGTCATCAGCATGGGAGGCACAGGCATTGCTCCGTGCTGTGCCTGTTGCTGGTGACTTCGCGCTAGGTGCGAGATTCGTCGCTCTCATCGATCCGCTGCGTTATCGAGCAGGCGGTGTGTCTGACGCTGATCTTCGCGATGTGCGCCGACTCAAGGCCCGGATGGAATCGGAGCGGCTGCCGCGAGGAGCCGATCCGGGCTTGCACACCAAACTCGGGCGAGGCGGCCTGTCAGACGTCGAGTGGGTGGTGCAGCTGCTGCAAATGCAGCATGCGGATCGGCTGCCGAGTCTGCGGACAACTCGCACCTTGCCTGCCCTCTCGGCTGCTGTCGATGAAGGTTTGCTCAGCCGCGTAGACGCTGATCAGCTGATCGCGGCTTGGCGCTTGGCGACTCAGGTGCGCGACGCGCTCATGTTGGTTCGCGGAAAGGCCAGTGACATGGTCCCTACCGACACGCGCGATCTCGCGGCTGTGGCCCATGTACTCGGCTACCCTGCTGGGGAAAGTGGCGCACTGCTGGAGGATTACCGCAGGGTGACCCGCCGCGCGCGAGCCGTTGTCGAGAGGGTGTTCTACACGTGACAGCGTCGTCAGATCCCCAATCGGCGGCTAGCCGGGGGCAAGGCGTTCGGCACGCTTTTGCCGTCCGCGAGTTCCGCGGCCTTATGCTCGCTCAAATCGCCAGCGAAGCCGGCGATCAGATCGCACGTGTCGCGATTGCCCTGATTGTCCTGTCGCAAACCGGATCTGCGCTGCTGGCAGCAGCGACTTTTGCAGTCTCCTTTGTCCCGACTTTCCTTGGGGCCGCGCTACTTGGCCCCATCGCCGATAGGTTCAGCCGCCGCGGATTGATGCTCGGTGCCGACATTGGTCGAGCCATCACGATCGGCCTGTTGGCGCTTGTGGCGATTCCAGGGACTCCGCTGTGGTTGCTTTTCGTGCTGTTGTTCGTTGCCGAGTTGTTCACGCCGGTATTCGACTCTGCGAGATCGGCGTCTATCCCGGACATGCTGAACGATCCGACCCTGGTCACGTCGGGCATGGGATTGTCGCGGTCCTTGCATCTGAGCAATCAAGCTGTTGGTTTGGTTCTGGGTGGCGTGATCGTGCAGGTAACCAGCGCGCGCTCTGCGCTGTGCATCGACGCGTTCTCGTTCCTGGTGTCGTTCGTGCTGCTGTTCGTCTTCCTGCGCAAGCGGCCATCGGCGCTTAGTTCGACTCAGTCAGTAGTGGTCCTGCTGAACGATCTGGTCGAGGGCTGGACACTGCTGATGTCTGACGCATCGCGTCGGGCCCTTGTGCTGCTCGGCTGGGGTATGGCGCTGGCGGTAGTCGCGCCTGAGGCGGTTGCACTGGCCTACGTCCGCGACGAAGGGCTTGGTGATGCATGGGGTGGAGTCTTGATGGCCACCGTCATAGCGGGTGCGGCTGTCGGTTCAATCGTCGTGGTCAATAGACCAACACGTTCACAGGTGGATTCGCTACTGCCGCTTGCGATTGCGGTCTGCCTTCCGTTGTTGGTCACGGGCCTTGAGCCGCCAATCATCGTGCTAATAGTGCTGTGGGCCTGCTCGGGATTCGCTCAGGCATTCTTGGTGCCGCTGATGTCGTTCACGACGCTGCTCACTCGTAACGAGCACCGTGGCCGGGTCGTTGGAATTGCCAGCGCCGGATTTGCTGCACTGTCTGCGGTCGGGTACCTCCTCGCTGGGGCTATTGCCGACCTCACCAGCCCCGCATTCGCAGTGGTCGTGATGGCCGTGATTGGCCTGTTCGTGGCGTCGGTCGCGCTGATCCTTTGGCCACAGTCGAGCCTGCGCGGCGATATCGCGGGGCTGAGATCATCGGTACTTGTCGACGATGCAGTTGTCGACGATGCGGCTGGGGCCTGAACGCGCCGATCGTGGGCCTATAGCCCAGCGGAGTGGGCTCTAGCGCGCACGCTGTCGATTTCTCCTGGTGTCTGCATCAGTGCACGGAGCACCACCGTTGCTGCGAGGTCAGGTTGGTCCGCGATGGGCGCGCCTTCGGCAGAGCCACGCATTGCTTCCAGGATGATCGCGTCGACTGTGCGTCGAAGGAAGATGACGTCGAGGGCGATAAAGTCCTTGCCGCGGATGCCTCGGCGGATCAGAGCTTCGAGGCGATTGTTGTAAACATCGAGCAACTCTCGACAGCCGTCCAACTCGGGTAGAGCAAGGATTTCGACGTTGTACAACACTCGCTTGTCGAACGGATCCTCGAGGTCATAGGTGATCTCCCAGCGTAGGTAGCGATACAGCTCGACCGAGGGGCTACCGCCATCACGAGCGAAGCGATCAAGAGCCTCGATCCCAGAATTGAGATCGCGGGATAACAGTTCTTGGGCGATGGCCTGCTTCGACAGGAAGTGGCTGTAGAGAGAGGGCTGCCGAATGCCTACCGCAGTGCAGATATCGCGGGTTGAGGTGCCACGAAAACCGCGGGTGGCGAACAGTCGTGAAGCCTCAAGCAGGATCAGCTCGCGCGTAGACCATTGGGCGGCCGTCGCGGGCAACTTCCCTTCGGTTGGCATGCGTGGAGTTTAGGGTGCCTACGACCGGTCAGTGTTGCTTTCGGCTGCTGCGACCGGGCGGTAGCATCGCGCTGATGTATGAGCAGCTGTTCGCTCCCCTCGACCTCGGCCCGACGAATATCCGCAACCGTGTCGTGTCCTCGGGACACGAGACGATGCTGATCGGTGACGGGGTGATCAACGACGCGCTGATGGCCTATCACCTTGCCCGGGCTGACGGCGGGGTTGGTCTGATCGTCGTACAGATTGCCGAGGTTGATCCGCTCGAGGATTCGGAAGGCTCCGTGCTTCAGGCGTTCGATGACAAGGTCATACCCGGTTACCAACGGTTGGCTGATGAATTGCACGCTCGCGACACCCGAGTCTTTGCGCAGTTGTTCCATGGCGGACGCGAGTCACATCGGCACGGCGATGGCACGTTGCCAGTTTCAGTGGCTCCATCGGCCGTCCCGAACGAGCGGTTTCTGATGATGCCAAGAGCCCTTACGGTGCAACGGATCTTGGCGATCGTTCAGAACTTCGGTACTGCCGCCGACCGGATGCGTCGGGCTGGTGTTGACGGGGTCGAGATCGTAGCGAGCCATGGCTACCTACCGGCTCAATTCCTCAACCCACAGACCAACCGACGCGACGACGCGTATGGCGGCGATGCCGCTCGTCGACTTCAATTCCTTCGCGAGGTGCTCCAGGCTGCTCGCATCGGCGCAGGCCCTGGACTCACTGTCGGGCTGCGAATATCGATCGACGAGCAGAGTTACGACGGTCTCAACATCGACGAAGCAATCGATGCTGTAGCTACCCTCGACTCCGAGGGGCTCTTCGATTACGTCAGTGTGGTCAGCGGCTCATCGGCCACCTTCGCGGGCTCGCACCATATCGTGCCGTCGATGGCACATGAGGTTGCTTACGTCGCGCCCCGGGCGGCGCAGGTGAAGGCTCGTGTCTCCGTCCCTGTGCTGGTAGCTGGCCGCATCAACCAGCCGCAGGAGGCAAATGCGATCATTGCCAACGGGCAGGCTGACGCGTGTGTGATGACCCGTGCCTTGATCTGCGATCCGATGATGCCGGGAAAGGCCAAAGCCGGTCGTACCGAGGATATTCGGGCCTGTATCGGCTGCAATCAGGCGTGTATCGGCCATTACCTGCTGGGCTTTCCAATCTCCTGTATCCAGTACCCGGAGACTGGTCGCGAACTCACCTATAGCGTCGTCCCGCCCGCGCGCGTGCCGCGTCGTGTTCTCGTGGTGGGCGGCGGACCTGGTGGGTTGAAGGCGGCCGCAGCCGCTGCGCAACGCGGCCACCACGTAGTGCTGCATGAGGCGGCTGGGCGGGTAGGCGGCCAAGCGTTGCGCGCCGAGAAGATCCCTGGGAGAGCCGAGTTTGGCGGCATCGTGACCAACCTTGAGCATGAGGCTCGTAGCGCTGGCGTCGACATCGTCACTCGTTCCAAGGTCACCGTGGATCTGCTTGAGATCGAAAAGCCCGATGTCGTCATCATTGCCACGGGCGCTCGCCCGCGTCGTCCTGATCTGGAGATCGGTGGCGACCTCCCGATCTTCGATGCCTGGGATGTCCTTGATGGTGTTGAGATTTCGAGCGGCAAAGTCGTGGTCGCAGACTGGCGTGGCGACTGGATCGGCTTGGGTACAGCCATTGAGCTAGCCAAGCGTGGTCGACGAGTGACCTTGGCGTCGAACGGCCCACACGCGGGGGCATCTCTGATGCAGTACGTCCGCGATGAGATGACGGCCGAGGCGATTCGTCATGGGGTGACCCTGATTCCGTTCGTTCGCCCGTATGGCGTTGACGACGACACCGTCTATCTGCAGCACGCGCTCACCGCGGAGCCAGTGCTAATCGATCAGGTTGTGGCGCTCGTGCTTGCTACCGGTCATGAGTCAGTTGATGAGTTGCTGCGTTCAGTTGAAGGTCGTGCCGATATGACCGTGATCGGTGTTGGCGACTGCGTCACTCCGCGAACCGCCGAGGAAGCCGTGCTTGAAGGTCTGCAGGCCGCCGCAGGTTTGTAGTCGGTCGATCGACCAGCGGGGCCACCGCGCTATTGGGCTGGCTGCTTCAACCAGTTGCTCGGGCCGATGATGATGCGCGGGTGCGCCGTAGGATCAAGCCAGCGCAGCAGGTCGAGCATGGCCGGGGCAGGCAGCGAAACACAGCCCGCTGTGGAGCCAGCCCCGTTCACGTGGAGGAAGATCCCGGCACCGCGGCCAACCACTGGGTGCGTTCGATTGAAATCTATGACAGCCACGTAGTCGTATGGCGCGCCTACGCCCGCCAGGTGTTCGGAACTGTTGAAACCCTGCGTTGCCAAGGTAAATCCGCCTTGCGAACCCAGCCTCTTTTGGTTGTAGTAAGCAGACTCGCGGTCCTCCACCCACCAGTCATCCGCAGTGAGCTTGGCGTAAGGCAGCGCTGTGCCCGGGTTCGCCTTGCGCCCGAAAGCCTCAGTGATCGCGAAGAGCCCGGCAGGTGTCGTTCCGGTGCCCTGCTGACGTTGACTCGCCTTCACGAGCCCGCCGTATCCGAGTCGCGCGGGGAGCGATCGGACCAGGAACCAGCGAATACCGTCACTGCGGTAGAGCCTGAGTGTGGCTGTTGTGCTTCGCCATGTCAGCGCTGTAACGACGATGACCTGGCGTGTGTACGCGGGGACATGGCCGCTGAACAGGGTGGCGCCGGGAATTGCCGGCGCATGCGCTACTGGCCCTGCGGCAACTGCAGTAGTTGACGCTGCTCGCACGGGACTGGACCCAGCGATCATGGTCATTGCAAGCAGAGTTGAGATGGTGAGCGCCCACGCACGTCGCATGCGAACCGCCTTCCCCCCAACGTTCACAACCGAGTTATCGGCACGTGAACTCCTGTGCATCACGCACCACGCAGAAGATCAACCAATCGGTCCACTTCGGCAGTGGTTTGTTGATCGAGTTCGTAACCCAGCGGACCTCGCCTGTGCGTTGATTCGAACACGCCTTGGCGCACAAGCAGATGCTTCTCAACTGCGATGAAGGAGTCGAGGCTTGTCTGGATCGAGATTAAGGCCGAGAGCGGCCCCTGGATCCTGTTGATCATGGGCCAATCGTTCGACGACAGTGCGCGCCAGAGCGCGACGATCGCCCACGGGATTTCGGCTCCGGGCATTGTGCCGACGATTCCCCGTTGGTAACTGTCGACCAGGGAGAGTCCGCCAGTGCCTTCAAAGACCCGGGCTCGGCCATCAGAGACCGAGTGCAGCTCCGAGAGCCGTGGGCCGATGGGGACTGCTTCGGGCTTGAACAGCACGCGCTCTGGACCGTAGGACTCGAGCAGCGACATGTACAGCGATATCGGAAGCGCCCGACCTACATAGCCCGAGGCATCTTGCACGACAACGGGCACGCCAACCGAGTCAAGGATCGCTCGGTAATAGCGCTCGATCTCGTGGTCAGGTAACGCCACGGCCATCGGCGGAATCGCCATAACCGCTGCTACGCCGGCGCTTTCGGCCGCTCGCGCATGAGTGACGGCCACTCGGGTGCTCTCGGCGCCAACGCTGGCAATGACCGGGCATCTACCGGCGGCAAGTGCGACAACCATGTCGGTCAACTCGCGGCGCTCGGCATCGCCGAGCTTGAGTACTTCGGACACCATCGCGATGGTGAGGCCATCGACTTCGCAGTCGATGAGCCAGTCGATCTCGCGTTCGAGGCTGAGTTGATCGATCGTGTCGTCGTCGCGGAACGGCGTTGAGATCACCGGCAGAACGCCTGCCAGCTGATCGTTCACCTAGCGTCCCGAGTGAATCGGAATGGCAGGCGACCGCGTCCGGGAACTTCGGCGGTGAGCATGTGCCCCGCCCAGGGCTGAGCGGTGAGTTGTTCGGGCGTGCAGTCCATCCACGCGCTCGTCACGACGAACGTGGTCAAGTCGGGACCGATGAACGCTGGGCAAGTGAGCTTCTCGACCGGTGCATCGAGGTGGAGCAGCAGCTCACCGCTGGGGGAGTAGCGCCGAACCGCCGCGCCGTCCCACAACGTCATCCAGATCGAGCCTTCGTCGTCGACGATGAGGCCATCGGGCTGTCCGGCGTTCTCCACGACAACGAGATCGGAGAGCCGAGCGCCGAGATCGCCGGTTGCGACGTCGTATGAGTAGCGCCGCACGACCGGCTCGAATGAATCGACGTAGTACATGACCTTGCCGTCGAGTGACCAGTCAAGCCCGTTCGACTCACCGATGTCGGTGAGTAGAACGCGCACGTCGAGGTCGCTACCCATGGAATAGAGAACACCGTTGGGCGGTCCAGCCGGATCGGAACTGGTACCAACAACGAATCGGCCCGCTGGGTCGCACATGCCGTCGTTGAACGAGGTGTTAGTTGGGAGTTGCACGTCAACTGGATCAGCATCGACAGCACCGTCGCGATCAAGGAAGACGACTGCTGAATCGACGGCTGCAACGAGCCCGCCACCAGTTCGCAGCACTGCGACCCCGACGCTGGAGCCGACCGTGAAAGTCGTGTCATCCCAAGGGAGTGAGGCGCCTGGGACGGCTCGGTGGATCTCGCCAGCAGGGATGTCAACCCAGACCACAGTTCCGGATTCGTCGTCCCACAAGGGTCGCTCGCCGCACTCGCTCGCCGAGGGAATTGCCACGCTCCACATTGCGTCTCCTTGTTGGGTGGTCATGAGGTCATCTCTAGTACGACTTTGCCGCGCGCCCCTGAGGGGTTACGCAGGGTGCCAAGTGCCTGTTCGCAGTCGGCCAGTGGGTAGTGGTGTGTGACGAGGAAAGAGAAATCCGCGGCACCGGAATTTAGCAGTGCTACGACATCGGCCCAGGCAGAACGCGTGTAGGAGAAGCTGCCGAGAATGTTCAGGTCGTTGTTGATCACGTCGTCGACTGGGAGTGGAAAGGTTTTGCCGTGGCCGGGGTAGCCGATCAAAACAATGCGCCCACCGCGTGCGCATGCGGCGAAAGCTGTTGCTGTCGCTGCGATTGCGCCTGCGGCCTCGACAACGATCGAAAAGTTATTGCCAACCGAATCGGGGTCGGTGGTGAAGACATCGACCCCAGCTTTGAGTGCTAACGCGCGTTGATCGTCGCGAGCGCCGAGCATGACCACCCGGCTCGGACTCCACTGTCGTAGTAACACCGCGGCGAGAAGCGCGACAGTTCCGTCGCCGATCACCAGGGCCTCGCCACCGGATGCAGGTGCAGCGCGCTGGAGCGCGCGCAGCACCACGGCGGCTGGCTCGGTCAGTACCGCGGAGTCCCAGCTCACATGGTCGGCGAGCACGTGAACTAAGTCGGCGGTGGCATCGACGTAATCTGCTGCGGCGCCATCACGAGTGAAGCCGTACTCGTCATACAACACGCATCGGTTGGTATCGCCGGTCAGGCACTCAGCGCATATTCCGCACGCGATAATACCTTCGACGACAACCCTTGAGCCTGAAGGGATTTCGGCGTTACCGACTACGACGGTTCCGGCCCATTCATGGCCGATGACGATCGGGTAGCGCACGAAGGCGGGATCGATCGTGCCATCGATGATGTCGAGGTCGGTGCCGCAGATGCCGACAACCCGCGGTGCGATGCGCAGAGATTGGGGGCTCGGTTCGCGATCTTCGCGATCCTGCAGTTCCCAGGTTCCTGGGCTGATGACGGTGAGCGCGCGCATCTAGTTGGCTCCAATGCGGGGACGGACGCCGCCAATCAGATCGGTGACCCGATCGGCAGCGGTACGGACGGATTGGCCGAGTGCTTCGATCTGCTGTGGCGATAGATCAAGTTTGATGCCGGTGGCACTGATCGCCCCGGCAACTCGCGCAGAGTGGTCGAAGAATGCGGCCGCTGCGCAGAACACGCCTTCGAAGTCCTCCTCATCGTCAATCGCGTAGCCACGTTCTCTGGTGAGTTCGAGGTCGGCTTCGAGGTCGGCAAGAGTGACGAGTGTCTTGCGAGTTCGGCGTGGCAGACCGGCTTCAAGTACGACCGCGGCGACCTCTGCTCCCGGCATCATCGCCAGGATGGCCTTGCCGGCGGAGCTGGTGTGCGGCAATTCGCGGACACCGAGTGCGGTGTGAAAGCGCACGGCTCCTGGCGAGTCGATGCGCGCGATGAAGATCGGGTACCCGCCATCGGAGATGGCGGCTCGAGTCGTGAGGCCGGTATCGCGGCTGAGTTCGACGAGCACCGGTTCGCACACCCGGCCAAGGGGGAGGGCTCGACTCGCGTCATCACCGAGGCGTACCAATGCCATGCCGAGTTGGTAGCGCGGCCCAGGGTCGACATCGCGCAAGAAACCGCGGGTCACCAATGTGCGCACGAGGGAAAACGCTGTGCTCTTAGACGTACCGAGCGCCCGAGCGATGTCGGACACCGACATGCCATCGGCGGGACCGCTGGCAATTAGTTCGAGAACGGCAAGGGCGCGGGCCACACTGCCGACTGTGTAGCGGTCGGCAGAACCGGCCGCTGACGTCGCTACACCTGATGGCTCATCGGCGATCGTCATCGGTGCTCCTTTCGCCGGCCTGTTCGTGCTGCGAATCGAGTGCTTACGGAACGATAACCATCCTTGACACCGGGTGAAGGTGCTGGTTGGCTGACGGTAATTCCGAACTGCGTTCGGTATAGCAGAACACTCGAAGCGTCACCCGTCAACCACCTTTCGTCAGCTGCCTCTCGTCAACTGCCTTTCGTCAACACTGCCTCACAAGGAGCACAGCACCTTGCCCGAGCCGATGCGAGCCCTTCGCGGCACGGCGTTGGCTCGCGTGCGCCAAGTAGCCGAGGCCAAAGGTGTGGCCGGGGTTGTGCTGACTCGTCCTGGCCCGGTGGCCTGGGCCACGGCTGGAATGAATCCCCCGATTGACCGCACGGCAGCGATTGACACCGTGTGGTTGGCGATTGGTCCGGAGCACTGCACCGTGATCACTACCGAGGTCGAACGCGATCGCATCGAGGCCGAGCTCTTGCCCGCTGACGTCGGGCTCGTGGCCGTGCCGTGGTGGGACGCCCAGGCCATGGTCGACGCCGCGGCCGCATCGTTTCACCTCACGCCTGCGGAACTAGGCTCCGACGGACACGAAGCTTTCGGCCACGATCTCTCCCATGATTTGACCGTTGCCCGAATCGTGCTGTCCGAAGAGGAACAAGCCGAGCTGAGGTCGCTTGGCCGCGATGCTGCTCGGGCTGTAGAGGATGCGCTCCGCGTGTGGCAGCCCGGCGAGACCGATCAGCAGATCGCTGCCCGCATTGCTGGCGCAGTAGAGGCGGTCGGCGCTGACTCTCCGGTCTTGCTCGTCGGTGCTGATGACCGCCTCACTCGGTTCCGCCACCCAGTGGCAGTTGGTGCAGTCACTGAACACGTCGTGATGGCGGTATTGGTGGCTCGTCGTCGCGGATTGCACGTGGCGCTTACTCGCTATGTCGCGGGCGGCCCAACACCCGAGCTCGATGCTGCACTCGTGCGGGTGCGCGCTATCCATCGCGCAGTGCTCGCAGCAGGAGTTGCCGGTGCCAGTTACGGGAAAGTCTTGACCGTTCTTGAGGGGACATATCGTCAGGCCGGGCAACCCGATGCGTGGCGTGAGCACTACCAAGGTGGGCCGATCGGCTACGCCCAGCGCGAATTCGAGATCTCGCCCGCGCAGGATGACAGCCCGTGGTGGACTGAGAACATTCGGCCAGGCGTCGCCGTTGCCTGGAATCCATCCTTGGCTGGCGGAGCCAAGGATGAGGACACCTACCTGATCAACTCAGGCGGAGTCGAACTCATCACGACCACCTCGGACTGGCCCACCGACGGCCATCCCGCCTTGCCTCGACCGGGCGTCCTTCGCCTTGGTCACGCAGCACGTGAATCAGATGAAAGGAACTCCTCGTGATTGCCGATCAGTTACTCGCCGCCGCAGGCCTACCCACGGAGGCAGCGAGCCTCGCGAGTGACAAGCGATTCCCCGACGGTGCGCACTTCCGAGTCGAGATGCCTTCGGTGGAGGGTCCCGCGGTACTCGCCGCGATCCTCGACGAAGCGCGGCAGCGGGGCGTCACTGTAAATCGCGTCTCACAGGGCAGCGGTTCGATGTTGCACACCGAGGCCGAACTCCGCGAGATGTCGCGCATTGGCGCCGACGCGGGCCTCGAGGTGTCGATGTTCATCGGCCCGCGTGAGGAATGGGGAATCAGTGCGATGTCGCGTGCGGCCGACGGTGCGGCACTGGCTGGAGGCGTCCGCGGGATGCGTCAACTCCGTTATGCAGTCGAAGATGTCTTGCGCGCGATCGACTGCGGAATCCGCGGGTTCCTCATCGCTGACCTTGGGCTTCTGCGGGTACTGAGCGACGCGCAGAAAGCGGGCTCGGTTCCGGCGTCAGTGATCTGGAAAGTGTCGGTGATGTTGGCACCCTCCAACGCTGCAACCCTTTCTGTCCTGGCCGATCTCGGCGCTGACACCGTTAACCTGCCCACTGATCTCACCCTCGCCGAGCTTGCTGAGATGCGTGCGGTGTGTGATCTGCCACTCGACCTCTACGTCGAAGCGCCCGATGCGCTTGGCGGCATCGTCCGGGGTGAGCAGATCGCCGATCTGGTAGCCGTATCAGCGCCGCTCTACGCGAAGTTCGGCCTGCGCAATTCGCGTGGTCTGTACCCGGCTGGGCTGCACCTGCAAAAGGACGCAGAGATCATCGGCCGCGAGAAAGTGCGCCGCGCGCAGATCTCGCTCGAGTGGTTGGCTCGCTCGGGCATCGAGCTCGTGCAGTCGACGCCGGGAGTACCGGATCTGGGAATCCCAGAGCCTGCGTAGCCGCGCACAACATCAGTGACCACTCAGACCACGCAAGGAAGGAGACTGTGATGCGAAGTAGCGAATGGTTCGCCGGTGACGATGAAGTCGCCGTCGCTCACCGCGTCGCCCTCCGCAGCTCCGGTCTCGAGATCAGCGCCAACGACACCCGTCCGATCATTGGCATCGCCGACTCGAGTTCGGATCTAAATCCTTGCAACCTGCCGTTGCGCGAACTTGCCGACGACGTTGCGGCGGGTGTCGTCGCTGCGGGTGGCATCCCCGTCAAGTTCTCGGTGATGAGCATGGGCGAAGACTTGATGAAGCCGTCCGCAATGCTCTATCGCAATCTGCTTTCGATGGAAGTAGAGGAGTACTTGCGGTCGTATCCGATCGACGGTGTGGTGCTGCTCGCCAACTGCGACAAGTCAGTGCCTGGCGCACTGATGGGGGCAGTCAGTTCGGATCTGCCCACACTCGTCTTCACCGCCGGGGCACGCCCGATCGCGAAGTTCAAAGGCCGTCGGATTGGTGCCGGCACTGACTTGTGGCGGGCTTGGGAGCAGCACCGCACCGGGGAGATGAGCGACTCTGATTGGGACGAGTTCGAGCGCTGCTTGAACTGTGGGCTCGGTGCCTGCAACACGATGGGCACCGCCTCGTCGATGGCAATCGTCACCGAGACTCTGGGGATGTGCCTGCCTGGCAGCGCGACGATTCCCGCGGGTGATGCTGATCGAGTGCGAGCCGCGATAGCCACGGGTGAGCGCATCGTCGAGATGACTCTCAACGATGTTCGCCCGTCACAGATCCTGACCAACACTGCATTCGCCAACGCCGTACGTATGCTCAGCGCCGTCGGCGGCTCCACCAATGTCGTACTGCACCTGCTTGCAATCGCTGGTCGCTCGGCGGGCTCACTCACCCTCGATGACGTCGGCGAGATCGCAGCCACGGTTCCGGTATTGGCTGACGTCGAACCTTCGGGATCGCTGCTCATTCAGGACTTTCACGCATCCGGGGGTGTGCGTGCGATGGTCCGCGAACTCGGTGAGTTATTCGACGCGAGCGCGGTGACCGCATCTGGTCGTACGTGGCGCGACGAAGCGGCCGAGGCCGCTCCGCGAGGGATTGCGATTCGTCCGCTCGATAATCCACTGCACGCAAATGGGGCGTTCGCCGTGGTGCGTGGATCTCTCGCGCCGCGAGGCGCGTTGATCAAGACGTCGGCTGCATCGGCTGAACTGCTCACGCACAGCGGCCCAGCTTTGGTGTTCCAGTCCTATAACGACATGCGCAGTCGTATCGACGATCCCGATCTTGCGGTGTCAAGTAATACCGTGTTGGTTTTGGTAGGAGCTGGACCGGTCGCGGTTCCTGGCATGCCCGAGTGGGGCATGATCCCAATCCCGGCAAAACTAGCTGCCGCAGGCGTTCACGACATGGTGCGCATCACTGATTCTCGGATGAGTGGCACATCGTTCGGCACCTGCGTCCTGCACGTTGCACCGGAGGCGGCGGTTGGTGGCCCGCTCGCCCTCGTCCGCGACGGCGACATCATTTCGCTCGACGCGGCCAATGGAACGTTGGACCTCGAAGTCGATGACGCAGAGCTCGACCGTCGTCGCGCGCAGTGGGCTCGGCCCCGCTCGCCGCATCTTCGTGGGTGGCCTGCGCTGTATCAGCGACATGTCACTCAGGCCGATCTCGGCTGTGACTTGGATTTCCTGCGTCCCGAGAGCGACGAAGCCCGCGCGTTCGTTCCGCCCGTCGTGGGGAGGTCGTGACTCCAACATGCAGGTAATCACGTCCGAATAACCAGCACTACGTACCGCACAACATCAACCCGAAAGTCTTTAGGAGGACAGGTGCGCAAGCTCACTCTCATCACGATCGCAGCGATTTCTGCTGCGGCCTTGGCCGCGTGTTCCAGCGGCGGCACTACCCCGACCGATTCAGGCAGTCCGTCAGGTACTTTGGCTGCCCCAGTAACCATCACGCTCTGGCACAACTACGGTACCGAGCAGAACGCCAAGGCCACGGACGCATTGATCAAGGCGTATGAGGCAGTACACCCCAACGTCACGATCAACGCAGTGGCGCAACCAGGTGACAACTACTTCGCACTCCTTCAGGCCGCTGCTGTATCACAGTCGGGTCCTGACCTTGCCACCATGTGGACTGGTCTATTCACCCTGGCAAACAAGAGTTACCTGACCAACCTCAAGGGCCTCGTGCCTGATGAGGCGCTGGCCAAGGTACAGGGCCTGCAGTGGTCATCTGATGGCTTCAACGCCGACAACGGCTCCTACGTCATGCCTCTGGAGAAGCAGTTCTACATCGGCTTCTACAACAAGGCCGCAATGGCCAAGGCCGGTGTGAGTGCAGTTCCCACGACCTGGGATGAGCTCACGTCAGCGTGCACGAAGCTCAAGGCGGCCGGCTACACGCCACTTGTCTATGGCAATGGCGGCCAGGCACTGGGCGCTGAGTTCTACCCCTGGTATGACGCGAGCTACTTGATGATCGGCAAGTACTCGGTGGATCAGTGGAAAGACCTCTACAACGGCAACATCAAGTGGAACTCGCCCGACAACATCGCGCAGTTCACCAAGTGGGCCAACCTCGAGAAGAGCGGTTGCACAAACTCCGACATTCTCACCAAGACTGACAACCTCGATGCCTTCACATCCGGTAAGGCCGCGATGATGATCGATGGCACCTGGGACACCCAGAAGTTCACCGACGCCATGAAGGACAACGTCGCAGCGTTCGTTCCGCCGTTCTCTGACACTCCCATCAAGGGCGTTGTGGAGTACCCCGGCGACGGATTCGGCATCACGAGTTACTCGCAGCACAAGGACGTTGCTGCGGACTTCCTGACATTCATGACCGGCGATGCTGGTGTAGCTGCTATCAACAGCGCGGGATTGATTCCTGACGTAACAGGATCGACGACCACGAACCCAGTCAACCAGCAGATGCTGGACTTCGCTGAGACTCAGGGCTTCACCCGTTACCCGATGCTCGATAACGTCATCCAAGGTGACGTCGTCGACACTGGCAACAAGGTGCTGCCCTCAGTGCTCGCTGGCAAGATGTCCCCGACCGATGCACTCGGACAGATGAACACTGCATGGGACAACTTGGCAGCCGATAAGCGCGGGGCTGACTACTCGTAAGCCCTATTGATGGTGGGGGTGCGCGCACTGCGCGCCCCCACCATCGCCATAAGTCGAAATCAGCGTAGGAGTTCGGTTCGTGAGCAGTGCAGTAGTCGTGCCGGAATCCGGCGCTGCGGCAACTCCGCCGCGTCCGCGCAAGTCGGCGATCAAACGTCGCCGCGCTCGCTCGGGTGTCGTGATGGCAGCACCAGCTGTGGTGTTGGTGCTGCTTGTCCTGGGTATCCCGATCATGCAAGCTGGCTACTACTCGATGACCGAATGGAACGGGATAGTCGCGCACTGGATCGGTCCGTCGACCTATCTCAACGAGTTCCACAATCCACAGTTTTGGCGAGTGCTGCTCAACAACTTCTTATTGCTTTTCGCGGTGCCGATTGCCGTGGCCATCCCCTTAGGCATTGCCTTCTTGCTCAACGAGCGCGTGGCCGGCTGGCAGATCTTCCGCTCCATCTACTTCCTGCCCACCGCGATCTCGTGGGTCGTGATTGGCATGGTGGCCCTGCGCTTCTTTGCTGGCGAGGGCACCTTGAACAAGATGCTCGCAGGCGTGGGCCTTGGCTTCATCAAGACCGACATGCTTTCCGATGAGCACCAAGCGCTTGTGGCAGTGGGCATTACGTTCATCTGGTCCATGGTGGGTACCAACACCGTGATCTTCCTGACCGGCATGGCGACCCTTGATCCCTCACTTGCGGAGGCGGCTCGAGTCGACGGCGCCGGATCGTGGAAGACCCTGCGCCACATCAGCCTGCCCCAGCTCAAGCGGTTCATCCAGTTCGCGGCCGTGTTGACGTTGATCAGTGCCTTCACGGCGCTGTTCAGTCTCATCTTCGTCATGACCGGAGGTGGCCCTGGGTATGGCACCACCACCCTTGAGTTCTTCGTTTACCAATCCGCCTTTGCCCGTGCAGCGTTCGGCACGGGGGCGATGCTCGGCATCATCTTGTTCGTCATCATGGTCTTTGTTGGGCTGGCCCAATTGCGACTGCTGCGGACGGAGGACTGACCATGAGCACTCCCACAATCGCGGTCGCCCCGTTGAGCACCGTCGAGACTCCAAGTCGCCGCAAACGCAAGCAGCCGTTGCGTTCGGCACTGATCTTCCTGTCGATGGTTCTGATCGCCATCGTGATGCTCTACCCGTTCTACTTCATGGTCGACACCTCACTGCAGAGCAACGATCAGTTCCTGCACGGTGGTGGGCATTCCCTGGATTCTTGGTCGTCGTTGAACTCCGCATTGCCATGGGGCCGGCAGATGGTCAACTCAGGCATCGTGTGTGCGTTCGCGATCGTCGTGATCCTGATTGTCAGCAGCCTCGCTGGATTCTCCTTCGCCAAGTTGCAGTTCCGGATGTCGACCTTCGTCCTGCTGGGCGTAGTCGCAGCCATGTTGATCCCGGTGCAATCGATCATCATCCCCGTTTACGTCAACGTCGCTCATCTGCATCTGCTCAACACCTACGTAGGCGCGGTGATCGTCTATGCAGCGTTGGGGACGCCATTCGCGACATTCCTCATGACTGCCTACTACCGCAGCATTCCTGACGATGTGATCGAGGCTGGGATCATCGACGGATTGTCATACAGCAAGGTTTTCCTTCGGGTCGCGTTGCCGCTGTCGGTGCCGGCACTTATCACCATCACGGTCCTGCAGTTCATCCAGATCTGGGATGACCTGCTGGTTGGCTTGCTGTTCCTGCAGAATCCAGAACAGCGCACCATCACGGTTGCCCTCGGCGCGCTGGCAGCTGGACGCACGACCGACGTCCCAGTGTTGATGGCTGGCTCGATCATGAGTGCTGTTCCTGCGATTGCCGTGTATCTGGTCTTCCAGCGTTTTCTCATCAACGGGCTCACCGCTGGCATCGGCAAGTAGTTCGTTCTCTTTCGCTCGTCCATCCATCAGTGAGGTATTCCCGTGTCCACTCAGTCTGTTGATCCACGTACCGGTATCGCATTCGGTCCGGTGATCCCTGACACGACTTCGACACAACTCCGGGAGTTCTGTGACGATGCGGCGCAAGCTGCGCAGCCATGGGGCGATCTGCTCCGCGAGGAGCGAGCCAGGATGCTTCGCGCCGTCGCCGATGCCTTAGATGCTGCGGGCGGCGATCTCATTCCACTCGCCGATAGCGAGAGCGCGCTCGGGTTGCCACGACTCACCGGCGAACTTGCTCGCACAACCTTCCAGATTCGCACGTTCGCTGACGCGCTCGACGACGGCTCATATCTCGGGGTCATCATTGACCCCGCTGATTCACGCCCCGTCCCGGTTGGGCATCCCGACCTCAGACGAATGCTGGTACCCCTTGGGCCTGTGGCCGTTTACGGTGCGAGCAACTTCCCGTTCGCCTTCTCGGTTGCAGGCGGCGACACTGCGTCAGCGTTGGCCGCGGGCTGCCCTGTCGTAGTCAAGGCGCACCCGGCGCATCCGCAGTTATCCGATGCAGTATTGGAGTGCATGCGCGACGCCTTAGCCGCGGCCGGGGCGCCCAGTGGCGTGATCAGCATCGTCCACGGGTTCATCGCCGGCGCCGAACTCATTGTCGACCCTGCCATCCGGGCGGGTGCCTTCACTGGATCTGGTCGAGGTGGGCATGCGCTCTTCACTCTCGCTGCTGGTCGAACTGATCCGATCCCGTTCTACGGTGAACTCGGCAGCGTCAACCCAGTCTTTGTGACGTCATCGGCCGCCACTCGCGACAACCTTGCCGCTGAGTATCTCGATTCGCTACTCCTTGGTGGTGGGCAGTTCTGTTCCAATCCCAGTGTGCTTGTGGTTCCGAGCGATTCGGGCCTACTCGCATCAATCGTCGAGCAGGTGAGCGCACGTCCTGATGCAGTGCTGCTGCACGAAGGAGTCGCGCACCTTTTCGCGGCCACCTCAACCCAGTTGGCGTCGATCCATGGAGTGCGACTCGCAGCAGGTGCGCTTGGCCCGGCTGGTACCGCAGGCTTCACCCAATCGCCGTTGATCTTCGCGGTAGCGGCAGCCGATGTGATTACGGATCCGAGCCTGCTCTCCATCGAGTGCTTTGGACCGGCTGGTGTGGTGATCGAGTATGCGTCCACGGACGAGGCGATGGCGGTGGCCAGGCTCGTCCCAGGTTGTCTGGCTGCCACCATCCATAGCGACGACACCGATCCGCTTGCGGCATCGCTCTTGCCTGTCCTTGCACGTCGTGCCGGTCGGGTGATCTGGAACGGTTGGCCGACGGGGGTCGCGGTTACGAGTGCGCAGCAACACGGCGGCCCGCACCCGGCTACGACCAACTCGCTGCACACCTCGGTGGGCACGACCGCGATGAGGCGGTTCCTGCGGCCGGTCGCCTATCAATCTTTCCCGCAAGCGCTGCTACCTACCGAACTACGTACCACCGAGTGATGCGTGCCGCCAAAGGGTGACAAGTTGGTAACAGGTCTGCATCTTATTAAGACAGGTATTTTCACTTGTCTTATGCTCCAGGCATGACGGTTACCGAAGCAGCCTTAGATCGCGGGTCCGATACCGCGCTCTGGCGTCAGGTGGCAGACCTGCTCGCGGTCGACATCGAGGCGGGGGAGTTCCCGATCGGTGAACGTCTGCCTAGTGAATCCGCACTCACCGCCCGGCTGGGAATCAGCCGAGTCACCCTGCGGCAGGCGCTTCGCGCTCTCACTGATCGAGGATTGATCCGGTCAGTGGCCGGCAAGGGCTGGTATGTGGGGTCGGCTGCGGACTCGCTCGGGTCGAGGCCGCTTTATGAACCACCGGGAGTTCTGCAGTCGTTTAGTGAGATGGCACGCAGTCGTGGGCTGTCTCCTGACTCCGTGCTTTTGCACTGCGTGGTCAGGCCTGCCACGTGGGAAGAGTCCGCCGAACTTGCGGTCGCACCAGGTGCGCCGCTGGTCTCGTTGCGACGGCTTCGTCGTCTTGACGGCTTGCCCGTGGCCATCGATCACAGCCTCGTTCCGGCAGCGCTCCTGCCTGACGTTGATCCAACTGAATTCGTCACCGGTTCACTGCACGAAGGCTTGCGCCGCCGTGGCTTTGTTCCGGGACGAGCTGAATACGAAGTGCAAGCGATAAGCGCTGACCCTGATCAAGCCAGGCTGCTCGAGGTTGAGCCTGGCTACCCATTGCTAGCAGCAGTTGAACTCATGGACGACGTAGAAGGTCGACGAATTGAGAAAGGCCAGATCATCTATCGCGGTGATCGGTACAGATTTCGTGCGGTGCTCCTGCCCTGACCGACATCTCGGTGGGGTTTCATCAAGAAAGGTATGACTATGCGCATTCGAAGCAGGAAAGCGATCTACGGTTTGGCCGCTGGCGTTGCTGCAGTCTCACTCGCGTTGAGTGGCTGCACCGCGTCGAGCGACACGCCAGTTGCTAGCACCAGCCCGTCAGCCGCGACTCAGGGTGATGACCCTGAGAACGCAGCGTTGACCTACTGGTACTGGGGCGAGAGTGATGCACCTGGGGCCAACGACTGGATGAAGGCGCGCATTGCCGATTACCAGACTGCGCACCCTGGCGTCACGATCAACTTCGTCGAGCAATCCACCGACACCTTGATTGGTGCATTCTCCACCACGGCGCAGACCAAGAGCGGCCCGGACATCGCCACGCAGTGGGCCACCATCCCCGTCCTGTCTCAGGCGTGGGCCGGCGCAATTGCGCCGATCAGCGACTACGTTCCCGCGAGCGAGACCGACAACTGGATCGGTACGCAGGAGAACACCGATAAGGGCAAGATCTGGGGAGTTCCGCTGTATGTCATCGGTATCCCGCTGGCCTACAACAAGGACCTGTTCACAAAGGCTGGTATCGCCAATGGGCCCACCACCTTCGACGAGCTGATCAGTGACTGCGGCGCTCTTAAGGCTGCCGGCATCTCGCCGGTCGGAATGGGCAACAAGGACGGCTACTTCGGTGCCTGGTTCTTCTCCAACTTCGGCAAGCAGCAGCTTGACGATGTGAGCGAGCTCAAGAGCGCGATCGTCGGCACCAACAACATCGCCGACCCGAAGTACACCGGCTTCTACCAAGCGATGTACGACATGAAGCAGAAGGGCTGCCTCAACGACGACATCGGCTCGGTCACCCTCGATCAGGGCATGGCCAAGTTCGAGCAGGGCAAGGCCGCGATGGCATGGGGCACTGATGGTCTGGTCACCAAGTGGTCCAAGGCTCTCGGCGCTGACAAGATCGGCGTCGTCAAGACTCCGGTGTGGGGCACGGGCAAGCTCGCCTCGGTCTACAACACCACGCAGTCCTCAACCGCGTTCATCACATCGTGGTCGCAGCACCCGAAGGCGGCCGCACAGTTCCTGACGTTCCTGCACTCGCCAGAGAACCAGGCGAGCTGGTACGCGGCCACGGGCATCTTCCCGGCCGACACCCGATTCGACCAGACGGCGATCCAGACCGACCTGGCCAAGCAGCTGTGGGCATTTGACTCATCGCCTGGTGCGGTGTGGCTCGAGAACTACCTGCCACCGTCAGTTGACGGTGACGGAGACCTCGCGGCCGGACAGGTCATCACCAGTGGCGGCTCGGTTGCCGATGCCGTCTCGACCTTCCAGAAGGCGGTCGAGAAGTGGCGGGCAACCAACACCGATGAGGTCAAGAACTACACCGCCTGGGCTGGTCAGTGACTGATCCAGCACTAGTTCGTTCGTCTGCGGCCGCGCCTTGGGGTGCGGCCGCAGACGAACGGGTGCGTCCGGCCGGCGCCCGCAAGCGTCGGCGGCAGTTGTGGTCATATCTGTTCGTCGTGCCTGCAGTCTTGGGCATGGGATTTGGCTTCGTCTTCCCGCTCGTCACGGTGGTTCGCAACAGCTTCTACGCGGGCTCGTTCTACAAGCTCAGCTTCGTAGGCTTTGACAACTACCGCTTCATCTTTGGTGACGACGTCTTTATTCGCTCTCTTACCAACAACTTTCGGCTGTTGCTCACCGTGCCGTTCATGACCATCGTGGCGCTGCTCGTCGCCGTGATCCTCAACGACGGTATCCGTGGCTGGAAGGTCTACCGGTCCTCGATCTTTCTGCCATACATCCTTCCGGCTGCTGGTATCGGCTTGACTTTCAGTGTCTTTCTGCAATTCAACGGTGGGCTCAACACCTTCCTGCGTTCTGTCGGGCTCAGCTCGATCGCGGCCGACTGGCTTGGATCGCAGACCTGGGCCATCTGGTCGGTTGGTGGCGTGGTGGTCTGGCAGCAGCTCGGGTTCGGTGTTGTCGTCTTCCTGGCCGCATTGCTCTCGCTGCCGCCCGAAGTCACTGAGGCGGCTCGGATCGACGGGGCCTCATGGTGGCAGCTGCAGACCAAGATTCACGTGCCACAAATCCGTACCGCGATCGAGTTCTTCATGGTCACCGAGGCCATCACGGTGCTCTCGTGGGTATTCACCTACGTCTACGTGCTCACCCTTGGCGGACCGGGCAACTCGTCGTCAGTGATGGAGTTCTACATCTGGAAGAACGGTTTCGCGCAAGGGTCTGTGGGCCTAGCCAACGCAGCCGCAGTCGTAGTGCTGCTCATCGCCAGTGTGCTCATCGCGATATACCTACGGTTGCGCGCAAGGCCCGATGCTGGGGCGCGGCTGTGAAGATCAGCGGTCTCGCGTCAATCCCGCGGCACGTCCTGCTTGCGATCTTGACCGTGGCTTCCCTCGCGCCACTGATCTTCATGGTGCTCACCAGTGTGAAGAGCCCGGACGAGTACGAGCAGAATCCGGCCGGGCTCCCGCACACAGTCACCTTCAGCAACTACGTCCACGCCCTGGTTGATCTGCCCACTCTCACCTGGGCGCTGAATAGCCTTCTTGTCACAGTGATCTCAGTGGCGATCTCGACCGTTGCAGGCGCAATGGCGGCCTACGCAATCAGTTTCGGCACTTTCCGCGGCCGCACGCCGCTGCTCATGGGAAGTATCGCGGCGATCATGGTCCCGCCTGTGGTGCTTGTGGTGCCGATGTTCGTCACGATGGTCAACCTCAAACTCATCAACAACCTCGGCTCGGTCATCTTGTTCTACTCGTGCTTGCTCATCCCGTTCTCGATCTTCTTCCTCTACAACTTCTTCCGCACGGTGCCAAGCGAGCTGGTCGAAGCCGCGGTGGTCGACGGCGCTGGCCCGCTCCGTACGTTGTGGTCAGTGGTCATGCCATTGGCAAAGCCCGCGCTCGTCACTGTCGGCGTCGTCAATGCGATCTGGGCCTGGAACGAGTTGTTGATCGCGTTGGTGTTCCTGCAGGACGAACGCAGCCGTACGTTGATGGCCGGGCTCACCCTGCTGCAGGGCCGCTATGTCACCAACCAACCGTTGGTGCTTGCAGTCGCGACTCTGTCCATCCTTCCGGTTGCGGCGTTCTACCTGCTTTCGCAGCGCGCGTTCGTCCGCGGTCTCACAGCAGGGATCGGCAAATGATCGAGTTGGTCGCCTTCGGTGAGGTCAATCCCGACATCGTTGTTACCGGTGTCGGCGAGCTCGCCTTCGGGCAAAGCGAGGACATCATCGGGGTCACCACGATGACCATCGGTAGTTCGGTTGCGATCATGGCGTCTGGCGCCGCTCGCCTTGGAGTCGCAGTCGGGCTCGTCGGGGTGATTGGTGATGACGGGTTCGGCGCCTTCATGCTCGAGCGGCTCGCCGAGCGTGGGGTCGACACCTCGCTGGTGCGCACGATCACCGGAGGTCGCACCGGTTCCTCGGTGATCCTGGTGCGGGCCGACGATGCCAATGATCGGCACATCCTCACGGACTTCGGCGTTATGGGTGATCTCCTCGCTACCGACGTCGCGCTCGACCAACTCCCTGACCTACGGCATCTGCATATCGGGTCGTGGTTCCTGCAGACCGGTGCGGTCGCTGCGCTACCCCAGTTGCTGAAAGCGGTTCGTGCTCAAGGGATTACGACCTCGGTCGATCCCAACGATGACCCTGTTCGCGAGTGGGACTTGGGACTTCCCGCGGCGCTCGTCGACGTTGACATCCTGTTCTGCAACGAACCCGAGGCACTTGGCTTGGCTAGGAGCGAAGCCGGGCGACTCGATGCGGCGCGACAGCTTCTCGCCCGCATGCCAACCGACTCTCCATCGGTGGTGGTTCTCAAATGCGGCGCTGAAGGTGCTTACGCGCTGACTCGTGAAGGCGCGTGGCACGTGCAAGCGCCCGTGATGGACGTCGTCGATACGGTCGGAGCCGGTGACAGCCTTACGGCTGGATTCCTGGCCGCACGACTTAGCGGTGAGCCAATCGGCGAGGCACTACGCCTTGGCGTTGCCGCCGGCAGTTTATCGACGCAAGCCAGTGGTGGCACCACAGCACAACCCGAACTTGGTGCGGCCCTTGAGTTGGCTCGCACTCTGAAAGTCACCCACGAACCTGTATTGCCCCACTAGTGCGCAACGTCATTGATCGCATTGACGTTGCGCGCGTTAGAAACGAGGCTTGATCACGTGACCGCACCCCGACCCACCACAGGCACTGCCACCTGGGACGAGATCGCTAGCCAGCCAGATTGCTGGCTCACGGCTCAGGCGCAAGCCGACACGGCGCTCGCCGGGTTCCCCGAGCCGGGTGAGCGAGTCCTCATCTTGGGCTGTGGCACCTCTTACTACGTGGCGCAGGCCTGGTCGTGGCTGCGCGAGCAAGCCGGTCAGGGCGTCACCGATGCATTGATCGCCAGCGAACTCACGGCGCGGCATCGAGGTTACGACCGAGTGGTGGCGATCAGTCGTTCGGGAACCTCGATTGACGTCGTTGACTCTCTCGCGCTGCTCGACGGCTCTGCACCCATCACGGCGGTGCTCGGTGAACTCGGCACGCCGGTAGGCGAGTTGGCTACCGACATCATCGACTTGTCGTATGCAGATGAAACCAGTGTCGTGCAGACCAGGTTCCCGAGCACGATGCTTGCGCTGGTTCGCGCCCGACTCGGCGGTGCTGCCGCGGCCCGGGCCGAGCTCGTCGACCGTGGCCGTGCCGCAGTCGCGGCAGGTGCAAGCGAGCCGATGCCACGGCAACTCGTTGTACTCGGATCAGGTTGGGCTGCTGCGATTGCTCAGGAAGCGGCGCTCAAATGCCGTGAGTCGGCTGGGATGTGGGCCGAAGCATATGCAACCGGCGAGTATCGGCACGGTCCGATCAGTGTTGCGGGGCCAGGCACCTTGGTGTGGGGAGTCAGCGAGATTCCCGCGATAGTGGTCAGTGCTATCGAGGCGACGGGCGCACGAGTTCGGCAGAGCGGCCCCGAGCCGTTGGCAGAGCTGATCCAGCTCCAGCAGCATGCAGTGACCTGGGCAGCTTCGGTGGGTCGTGATTCTGACTTGCCGATGCACTTGAGTAGATCGGTGCTGACAACATGAATACGCAAGCTTTCGCGTTCAGCGTCGATGCTGAGCGCTATCGCGAGGACGGATTTCAGGTAATACCAGGGGTTCTCGACGAGTCGACCCTGGCTAAGGCTCGAGCCGAATCTGATCGCTTGATGGAGTTGTGCGGTTCCAATCCGGAGTTCTATGGCCCACGTATTGAGTGGGAGACCGATCATCTGGCGCCGGAAGACCACGACGGTATGCACCGGGTGATTCGAAAGCTCGAACCGATTTCAGATCTGAGCCCCTTCTTCGCCGCCCTGGCTCTTGAGCCGCGCTTGGCGGATCCGGCCCGCAGTGTTTTCGGTGAGGAGGTTGGGCTTTTCGAGGACAAGCTCAATCTCAAACTTCCCGGCGGCTCGCCCTATCCCTGGCATCAGGATTGGTCCTGCTGCTGGCGCGCGCACACCGACGAACTCGCTACCTGCTTTGTGTATCTCGACGATGCAGATGAGGTTAACGGCTGCCTTCGGGTAGTTCCCAAGAGCCACAAGGACAAGATCGCCTACCCGTTCAAGGAAGGTAGTCACTTCGAGATCGACACTGCGTCCTTCGATCAGGACTTGTCAGTCGCGCTGCCGTTGAAGGCAGGCGACATGATCATGTTCGACTCGTGGCTGCTGCACTACTCGGATCTCAACCGCGGCACTTCGCCGCGGCGCGCGATTATCTACACCTATTACCCGGCTCGGTTGGGTGCGATCAACGACAACCGGTTCCCGCCGTCATAGGCTCGCTCAAGTAGTTGGCTCACAACCGGGGGATCTGCTGGGTGATGCAGTGTGGCCCGCCGCCGCCGTACGAGAGCAACGTTCCAGGCACCCCCACGACCTCGCGGTCAGGAAAGACCTCGCGCAATCGAGTAAGGGCGATCTCGTCGGTGCGTTCATCACCCGTGGGCATAATCACGCCACCATTGGGCAGGTAGAAGTTCAGGTACGGAATCTCAATCTCAGTGTCTGTTCCTGCTAACGCTGTAACGCCCAGGGGCGCAACGGGTTTCACATCGATGGTGCGGCCGTTAGCGTCTGGGCTTGAGGTCAGACTCGCGATATTGCGCACTGCGAAATCGTAAAGCTCGTTGTCATGATCGTCGGGTACCTGCAGGGCAACGACGCCAGGTGCTACGTACTGGGCGATGCCGTCGATGTGGCCGTCGGTATCGCGATCGGGGAAGGCGTCGAGCCAGATTATTCGATCAGCGCCTAGGTAATCGCGCAGGATGTTTTCGGCCTGTTCGCGAGTGACACCAGGGTTGCGGTTGTCGTTGAGTACGGAGCCGACAGTGGTGATCAGCGTGCCCTCGCCGTCGACAAAGTAAGCGCCTCCTTCAGAAGTGAGGGGAGCTTGATACAGCGGAAGCTCGAGGAGCCGGGCGATGTTGGCGGCCAGGCGATCATCGTTGCCATGCGGCTGATACTTGTTGCCCCAACCGTTGAACCGCATCGAGACGACGGCTCGTCGGCTAACGCCATCGGTGACAAACAACGGCCCACTATCGCGAGTCCACGAGTCGTCGATAGGTAGTTCCTCGATTGATATGGCCGAGCCGCATAAGTCGCGCACTTCGGCGGCGTCGCCGGGGCGGCACACCATGAGCACAGGTTCGAAGTCTTGGATGGCGCGCGCCACAGTGGCGTAGTCGTTTTTGGCAGCGTTGAACCACGAGCCCCACAGTGATTCCCGACTAGGCCACGCCATGAGGCAGCACTCATGTTCAGCCCATTCCGCGGGCATGTGTAGTCCGTCGGCGCGCGGCGTGGTGAGATCCATCGAGCGTCCCGTCTGTGCTGTGCTTCTGGGTTCGGGCTGCTCTGACAATCTACGCGCCCGCGAGGCAGTGAAGGTGGGTTGAAGTCAAAGGGTCGCAGTATCTGCAAGCGGCGGGATGAGCAACGGTTCGAGCAAAGGTGCACCCCATGAGTCAGAACGATTCCGTAAGCGCCGTCATCGAAGATGGCCTCGCAATTCTTGACGCACTAGATGCGTTCATCTACAGCAAGGACCGCGCAGGCAATTACCTATACGCCAACAAGGCCGTACAGGACTTGTTCGGGGCATCGCTGGATCAGATTCGCGGACACGAGGACACCCAGTTCTTTGATCTGGAGCGATCGAGCGAGTTGCGTGACAACGACCATGCCGTGATGGATCGCAACGAGACGATCGAGCGCAAGGAGCACAACCTCATTAAGGAGACCGGCGAAGCGCGGATGTACCTGACTATCAAGTCGCCGCTTCGTAATACGGCCGGTGAAGTCACCGGTATGTGTGGGATCTCCCTCGACATCACCGATCACGACTAGGCGACTGACTCCTGCACACGAGGTCCGCCTCGGCCGATGTGGCCACGTGTTTGTGCGCAATCTATTTTCATCGAGTGGTGATGAATGTTGGCCCCTTGGTGCTGCGTGGGCGAGCGATCACGAGTCGAGCTGAAGTCATTGCTTTTTGTTGAGGGACACCGGTTGCCGTGCAGGGCGCTGGCCGGGCCGCGACCGCTCGATTAGGCGCCCCGTCGCCTTCCTTGACGGTGGGCAAGTGGGGTGCTACTTTACAAATGTGTTCGTTTTACCGGGTGGCGTTCAAATGACCACAAGAGCCTCACGTGTAAAGGCA
>CAIXFH010000189.1 GCA_903918645.1 uncultured Actinomycetes bacterium
CATCGTACATGTGTATTATTATGGCACAGGCTACCGACAGTTGTGAACCCCGAAACCCCAATGGGGACAACTATTTTCGAGGGTTGCGAGAATAACTCGACCGACCAGCACCGACCAGCACCGACCAGCATGTTGAAGTGCAGTTTGCCGGTCGATCGCCAAGGGCAGCCTCTAGCGGTGCAGCCGGACGATACCTTCGGTGATCTGGGGCTTCTTGTGCACTAGGTCAGATAGATATTGAGCACCCAAGTCCGCTGCCTCGATGTCAGACGCCTTGGCCTCTGCTTCTGACTCGAACACGCTGATGGTCATGACAACTCCGTCGCCGGCGTCAATCCAGTCGTACGAGACGAAGCCTTCGTGCAGTCGAACGACGGGCACGAAGATCTCGGTAGCCACGCGCAGAATCTCGGGTGGGTTTTCAACGTCGTCGTAACGTCGGACTGTGGCAAACATGGGTACTCCTGGTTAACGTCGTGGATGCGTCCCTGACGCCCTGACATTACGGGAATACCTCTGCGGCAAGAAGAAACTGGTTCGCTACGAGTCGACGCGCCAAGTCGTGAGAGGACGCCCCGACGGATAGGCGCGGCGACCCAACTCACATTGTGGGAGCGACAGGCCGCAACTCGACCGTGCTGGCCGGTAGTGCGTTGGCGAACTTCAACGCCTGAGCCCGGTCTGTGCAGTCGATGACGTAGTAGCCCTCGAGAGCTTCCTCAGTATGAGCAGCCGGGCCCTCGCTAATCGTGGGTGCACCTGATCCCTTACGTACAGTCGTCGAGGTTTCTGTCGTGCCCAAAGCATCGCCACTCACGATCGTCGCGCCGGCGGCCTGGACCTGTGCACCCCAAGCACGCTGCGCCTCGAGCATCTCGTCCCATTCTTCTTTGCTGGCCGCAGCCATTTCGGCTTCGTTCCCGTAGATGAGAAACATGTATCGCGTGGTCATCGTTAACCCCCCGGTTGTGGTGATGAACCGCATTGCGGCACTGTTCCAACAATCCTCAACAAAGCGTTCCAACGGAAGTGAAATCGGCAAAATCGGTCGAACGGATGAGGCAGATCTACCCGCATCGACCGTTTTGCCAACTGCGGGAGTACTCTCGGCACACCATCACACCAGCTTGGTCATCAGCACGGTCAACACCAACAAGCGCGGTCTACTAGCCGCGTACTCTGAGGAGCCCATCGTGAGCGTCGAATATAAGGTCATCAACCCGGCCACTGGCGCTACCGAAAGTGAGTTTCCATTCGCCTCCGATGACGAGATCGCAGCTGACATCACGCGATCGGAAGCTGCGTTCCGTTCGTGGATATTGACCTCGCTTGCCGACCGTGCCGCCGTGATCAACAAGGTTGCTGATCTCTACGCCGAACGGATCGATGTGCTCGGTGCCATCATCACGCGAGAGATGGGCAAGACCACTGCAGAGGCTGTTGGTGAGATCGAGTTCGTAGTCGACATCTACCGTTACTACGCAGACAACGCAGCCACCCTGTTGGCCGATGAGCAGATCCCATCGAACACGGGCGGCAACGCCTTCATCCGCAAAGCCCCGGTGGGTCCACTACTGGGGATCATGCCCTGGAACTATCCGTACTACCAGGTAGCTCGCTTTGCCGGCCCAAACCTGATGGCGGGCAACACAATTCTGCTCAAGCACGCACCTCAATGTCCCGAGTCAGCGCTAGCCATGGAGCAGTTGTTCCTCGACGCTGGCCTACCTACGGGCGCCTATATCAACATTTTCTCGACCCACGAGCAGGTGGCTGACATCATCGCCAATCCGCACGTTCGCGGGGTGTCGGTCACCGGAAGCGACCGCGCCGGAACTGCAGTTGCATCCATGGCCGGCGCTCACCTGAAGAAGGTCGTACTCGAGCTAGGTGGCTCGGATGCTTTCATCATTCTCGACACCGATGACATGGCAAGCGTTGTGTCGTCAGCTGTTGCGGCCCGGATGGAGAACGGTGGTCAGGCGTGCAACGCTGCCAAGCGCTTCATCGTCACTGATCGGCTCTATGACGATTTCGTGGAGCAGTTCACTGCTGCCATGGCTTTGCAGACCACCGGCGACCCGTTCGACCCCGACACGTCATACGGACCGCTTTCATCCGAGCAGGCCGCTGTTCGTTTGATGCATCAGGTGCAGGACGCCATCGATAAGGGCGCAACTGTGCGCACCGGAGGCACTCGTCCAGATCTCCCTGGCGCTTTCGTCAACGCAACCGTGCTCACCGATGTCACCCCCGACATGATCGCCTATCGCGACGAACTCTTCGGCCCAGTTGCCGTGGTGTATCGGGTCAGCAGCGTCGATGAGGCAGTGGATCTCGCCAACGACACCCCCTACGGTCTTGGCGGCGCTGTCTTCCACACCGATGTGGCTGTGGCGATGGACGTAGCCAACCGTCTCGACACCGGCATGGTGTGGATCAACGAGGCCGAAGGCGGCGGTGCGGAATTGCCGTTCGGCGGCACGAAGCGCTCAGGTGTCGGTCGCGAACTCGGCCCTTACGGGATTGACGAATTCCTCAACCGCAAACTCATCCACGTCCCTGCGTCATAGGACGCATCGCGCCATCCCCTTGTGCGGGTCGAGTGTTCGTCGACCCGCACAAGGGGCGGAGACACCGGTTCCCGATGACACCTAGGCGATACGCACAGAGTCGCGCCCGTTTCGCTTGCCGAGGTAAAGGGCAGAGTCGGCCCGCTTGAGGACTTGCTCGAAAGACTCGTGGCTGCGCCAGGCTGCGGCCCCTATGGTCGCGGTCAACGTCACCTCGCCGACATTGGTCGTTACTGGTTCGGCGTTGATCGTGCGATGCACGCGGGACAGAATTTCGACAGCATCGGCATGTGGTGCGCAGATCGCTAGCAGGAATTCGTCGCCGCCCCAACGTCCGACTATGTCGGTATCGGAAACCGCCCGCGTGAGCCGTAGTGCTGTGGCACGCAGGAGCGAGTCACCCGCTCCATGCCCGTAAGTGTCATTGACCTTCTTGAGTTGATCGCAATCGATGAGCGCGATAGTCCACGATGCTGTTGTCGGCGCGGTGTTGCCGCGTCGCTCGTCATGGGGCACGTCGCCTGGATGATCGATACCTAGTGACCGCATCACCCCGCGTCGATTGAGCGTGCCAGTCAACAGATCGGTATCTGCCTGACGACGGAACTGGTCGGCGAATGCGGAATTACGTTCTGCTTTGAGCAGTTCGATTTGCTTCGCCTCTCGATGACGCGCTGTGAAGAAGGCGCCCACACCAGAGATCGCGATGATGACGAGTCGGATGCGCTGCGCAGTGGCATTGCCGTCGGATGCTACAAAGCCAAAAGCCAGCGCGGCGAGCCAGGACACCCCTGCGATGTAGGCGGTTTGGCGCGGTGTGCCGAGCGCTGCAGCCAGCATCGGAATTACCGCGATCACTCCGACGAAGGCCGTCTTTGGCCCCTCGAGGAAATCAGCGATCAAGATCAGCGCCACCAGGGCTAGCGGCAGGAACACGGGCAGGAGCAGTGGCCTGACTTTGGCGGTGGGTTCGCCGGAGTTCATGTCCAACCAATCTGCTTGCTTTGTGCTTACGGAGAGGAAGAAATGAGGTAAACGAGAGAAAACTAACACATTTTACGGATTTTGGAAACGGCAAGGCGCCCAGCCTCTGCCACAGAATTCGTTCCGCTCGACCCGATATTGCCTCGCGCCGACAGGTTGGTGCCCGGGCCAGCCTCAGCTAGGCGCTTGGAGCCCCCGCATCGTTTTGGGGGTAAGGGCCGTGGCAGAAGGGTTTACCGCGAGTACGGCGAGGCCGCCCATGCCCATGCCCATGCCCATGCCCATGCCCATGGTTCTCGCGTGCGCAGCGCAGGCCCAGAACAACGACGTTCGACTCGTAGGACGCATCCCGGCTGGCTGGACCGGCCGGCAATTATCAGACCTGGGGTCAGACTGGGTTCATGAAGTGAATGGGCGTGAGACCGTCCGGGCGCTCTGTTCACTAGGTGTTCATCGGAATCTGGTCCGAAGTATGGGGGCGCCCGAGCTTTGCGTGGTCGGATTGCCGTTTGAACCTTGCCGCGGAGGTAACCCCTTGAGCTCATCTGCTCCGATCGAGTGGCCGAATCGGTCAAGCACGCCTTGACCACGTACACGCCAGGAGCCGCGGTCCGCTCAGGAAGTTTGTCTGGGGAGACCCGTCGAATCCTGGGTTCCGTTGCTGTCTCGTCCATGGGCACCTGGAGCTACAACGTCGGGATTGCTGTCTTCGCCTACCAGGAGACCCATTCGACAACGTGGGTCGCGGCGGCAACTGTCGGACGGTACATACCGGCCATGGCGATTACCTGGTTTGGTGTCAGGCTTGTTGAAGTCTGGCCGAGGCGCTTGGTTGCGATCCTGGGCGATGTCTTCTGCGCGGTGGTCATGCTCGCGTTGACCTTCGTTGCGGGCATCCACGGATCAGTCGCCATTGCGATTGTCCTTGCTGCCATGAGTTCTGGAGTCTCCCGTGTCCAGAGTTCTGCGACGTTGTCGATCGCGGCTGATGTGGTGGCTGAGTCACAGTTGTCCAAGGTGGCCGGAATGCTTAGTTCGACAGAGGCGGTGTGCACCGCGTTGGGCCCGGCACTTGCGGCCGTGGTGCTGTTGGTCTCCGGGCCAGCCACCCTGTTCCTTATCAATGGGGCGTCGTTCGCTGTAAGTGCGTGCTTACTTGCCGGAATCCAGTTGAGCGAAGACTCACAGAAGCAGTCGAAGATTGATTCCGGTGAGTCAAGAACTCCATTGCGTCCGACCTTGACCATCATCTGGCCACTGCTCGCCGTCCGTGCCTGTTCGGCGGTCGTCTATGGGGTCGACGTTGTGCTACTGGCGGTGATCGCAAGCGATCAACTGCATCAGGGCACGTCGGGTTACGGTTGGCTGTTGGCTGCCGCTGGGCTGGGGGGGCTATTGGCTGCGGTGTGGCTGCATCGGGTCGAATCTCATGGTCGGATTACTGTTGCTTCGACTATCGGCTTCGCCTTGTACGTTCTCCCACTGTTGGTTTTCTTGCTCGCTCCGCACCTGCTCGCAAGCATGGCAACGCAGATTGTTCGAGGCGCTGGATGCGTGCTGTTGAGCGCGACACTGCTTGCTGCTATCCAGCGTGGCGTTCCATCGTCGATCAGTGGCCAGGTGATGGGGCTGACTCAGATTGTCGTGATGGTGGGTACCAGCGTTGGTGCCGTGATCGCTCCGGTGTTGCTCAACTCCTGGGGTTTGGACCTGGCCATCATCGCGGCGACAGTGCTCACCTTCGGGACTCAGTTGGTGCTGCTGCCCTCGCTCTTTCGGTATGACAGGGGCGGAGTTGCAGCCCTGGCTGCCCTCGATCCCCAGGTTGATCTGTTACGGCGGGTATCGCTGTTTGACCGTGCGTCTCGCTCGGCCCTTTATGGCGTTGCCGGCGAATCGACAGACCTCTTAGTGGAGACTGGTACCGCGATCGTCACTCAAGGCGCGCACGCGGACGCCTTGTACATTCTGGTCTCCGGCGAAGTCCAGGTATCGATCTCATCGGACTCCGGGTCGAGGGTCGTTCGGCACTTGACCGGGCTCGACCACTTCGGGGAAATCGGACTCATCCACGCTGTGCCGCGCACTGCCACCGTCACCGCCACCACCCAATGTCATCTTTGGCGGGTGCCAGCAGACACTTTCCTCAACGCCGCAAACCAATCCGGCCTCTCGGATGGGTTGAGCCAGACTTTGCAGCTGCGCTTCGCGCACGTGCCGGATGACTCCTAACCGCGCACTGTCTTCATCGGCTTGACCGGCTGGCAAGTGGCAGTCCTAGAGCAGGTTGGGGCGTCACTCAGGCGACAAGTAATCGATTCCGTCTTCAACGTCGTGATAGACGTCTATGCCGACCGGTTGGCGCATCTCCTCGGCAATGTGTCCGAGCAGGCCGGCCGCACGTGCGAGCAAGGCGAATCCCCGCAAGATCTCGGGGGCGAAACCTAGATCGGCGAGGGCGGCGCCACACACTCCCGCCCCGTTGAGAGGCAACGTGCGACCGAGAATTTCTGGATGCACGCGACCGATCGCGGCGAACAAGTTCAGGTGTGGCCCCGTGACCCCCTCTTCGCTAGCGATGCGCATCAGGGCGGGCGTCCGCGGATCACCTGACTTGTGTACCGGGTGCCCGAGGCCAGGGACGAACGACTTAGCGGCTCGTTTGGCGTTGATCGCCGATCGTGCGAGGTCGTCCCATCCTTCATCGCTTGTTGGTAGTTGGCCGCCAGCTACGACATGAGCGGCGAGGGTCTCGGCGAGGAAGCGTCCACAATCTTCAGTGACACCAAGGAATCTCGATCCACCACCGAGCAGGCCAGCAGCCATCGCACCCTGCACGGATTCCGGCGCACCCGTCAAGGTGAGACGAGTTGCGATGACACTTGGCGTGAAGCCGTGTTCGGTGAGAGCAACAAGTACCGCTTCGAACACGCGGAGCTCGCCTGGGCTGGGCCGGCGCAATGCCACGAGAGAAAACGAGAGATCAGCGAAGCCGACCTTGCCCATGAGCTCAGCGGCTAGGTCCTGGCCGAGCACAGTGATAGACGACTCGTCGGATGTTCCCAAGGATGTTGGGTAACCGGTCATGACTTAGACCTCGTTCTCGTTGGCGGCAGAGGTTGCCTCGGGCGATTGGCCGTGCAGTGGTGCTGAGTGCAGTGGTGCTGAGTCGTACTCGTCAGGTGTGTGTCCGGCGGGCAGGCGGTGCTTTGCGATCCTTGCGGTGGGTGTGCGTGGTAGGTCGTCGATAGCCTCCCAGAAGCGGGGCAGCTTGAACTCGGAGAGGCGGCTGTTGGCCCACTGTCTTAGTTCGTCGAAACTCGGGCGCTCACCGGGGGTGAAGACGATGAACGCCTTAACCTCGTCCTCCGTGAGCTCGGAAGGTACGGCGACGACCGCGCACTCCAGCACCCCGGGATGAGTGAGAAGGGCGTCCTCTACTTCAGCCGGCGACAGGTTCTTGCCTCGCCGTCTGATCACTTCCTTCTTGCGTGAGACGAAGGTGTAGCTGCCATCAAGGTTGGTGGTAACCAGGTCGCCAGTGTGTAGCCAGCCGTCGACGAGTACCGCGGCAGTCTCATCTGGCATCTCCCAGTAGCCCGGAGTGAGTGTGGGATTCTGTAGGAGCAGTTCGCCCACGTCGCCGACACTTGCTTGCGCTCCGTCATCGAGTACGACGCGCGCGTAGTTGATCTCGCCCATAGTCGGATGTTGGCGCGGCCAGCCCAACGTGCCGAACGGGCGAGTACCGTGGCGCCAGATCAAACCGTAGGGCGATTCTGACATCGCGTAACCGCATACGACCTTGAGTCCGAATCGTTCCTCGAAGGCCTCTTGCCATTCCCGCGCCGGTGACGGCCCGGTGTAGCACAGACGCAGTGGAGTGTCGGCATCATCGGCGCGAATCGGTTGCCGCATAAGGATTTCGAGCATTGCCCCGATCGCATTGAACTCGGTGGCGCCATGTCGGCGTGCACTATCTAAGAAGCCACTGGCAGAGAAGCGGGGCAGAAGTACGAACCCGGCGCCACATGCCAGCGAGCCCAGCATCGAGTAGGCGGGAGCGTTGACGTGGAAGAGCGGAAGGGAGGTCATCAGACGATCGTCGGACGTGAGTTCCATCCAGTATGGAAATCCCTCACCGGCCATGGCGTAGGCGCGATGCGTTTGCATTACGAGTTTAGATTTCCCGGTGGTGCCCGACGTGGGAATAAGGATCGCTAGATCGTCTGCGCTGGGCGTAGACACCATGAGAGTGCCGCCCGCCATCGGCTCCAGCCAGTTTCCTACCAATTCGTTGACGTCGAGCACTCCAAGGCTGGCCAACGCTGCGAGGCCGTTGACGGTGAGCGACGGGATCAGTGTGACGTCGCTGATGATGACTCGAGGTGACACCTGACGAGCGAGACCCACCAACTCACCAGCAGCCGATTCGGGATCGGTGGGCACCAAGATCGCTCCCATCGACACCACCGCAAGCCAGGTGAGCAGGTACTCGGGCGTAGTTCGTGTAGTCACTACAACGAGGTCGCGCGGCCGCACTCCGAGTTGAGTCAGTCGCTGGCCAATTCGTGCGACGGCCGCGGCGGTCTGTCCAAAGCTCAGCGCACCGTCGTCGGTGCGGATCCAGATACCGTCGGCATCTCGCTCTGCTGCTTCGATGAGTAAGCCGGGGATCGTGTTAGGCACTGGGAGTCTCGCAGGCGCTGTCAATGTCGATGGAACTGTGCTTCATGCGAGCGCTGTGCTTCATGCGGGCGCTGTGCTTCTCGGGGGCACTGAGATCCTCCGGACGAATGGGCTTTGGTGGAGTGAGATCG
>CAIXFH010000190.1 GCA_903918645.1 uncultured Actinomycetes bacterium
ATGCCCCGAAGGCTACGAGATATGAGGTGCGCATGGCACATCTATCGACTGAGCGCAGCAACCGCGTCGGCGACGAGTCCCTGACGGAGGCCTTTGGTCGACACCCCTGACGGACACCCCTGGCCGACACCCCTGACCGACACCACTGACCGACACCACTGACCGACAGCACTGACCGACAGCACTCTTCACTCTCACTGGCTCGGTCAGCTAACTGAGTTTGGCGGGCGATCTAGTCGCTAGATATGAGCCGAACAGCACAAGTGGGAAGCCGACAACTGTTCCCAATGTGAGTGGCTCCTGAAGGACGATTACTCCCAGGACTATTGCCACGCCTGGGTTCACAAATGTGATGACGGTCGAGCGCGCTGGGCCTACCAGGGCCATGAGCTTGAAGAACAGGATGAAGGCTAGCGCCGAGCAGACGAACGCCAGAACTAACACTGCGCCAATCACTTTGGGGGATGGCAAGCCGTGGCTGAACTCGCCAAATGTGGTCGGGGTGTACATCGCTGCTACTCCGAAGAAGGCTACGGCGAGTACCCCGATCGAAGGGACACCGGCAAGTCGTCGAGCAGCTAAAGCTGGGGCTGCCGCATAGCCGACCGCGACGAGGATGAGTTCCACCACGCTCAGCACATCGATCTGTCCCGCCAGTGAATCCAGGCCAACGAGCGCACCCACACCTAGGACGCCGACGGCCAGACCCATGAGTCGGACACGATCGAGTGCGTGATGATCGCCCAGGATCCACGAAACAACAGCTCCGACGATAGGAACGCTCGCGATCATGAGGCCAGCGAATCCGCTCGTGACTCGAGTCTCGGCGTTAGCGACGAGAACCCACGGGATGGCGATTTCCATGAGTGCGAAGGCAAAGACCCATGGCCATAGCCGCAGCGCTGGTCTCAGAGCACCCGCACGCACCGCCATCGGGACAAGTACTAGCGCTGCCAGGATCGTTCGTGCTCCCGCCAGGGCGGTTGGCGATACCTCAACCACCGCGACTTTGATGAGCAAGTAGGGCAACCCCCAGAGCAGTCCCATCGACCAGAACAGCAGCCAGGCCTGGCGACTCATCCGAGACTCACTGATCGCGATCACGTCCGCCGTGGACTGCGCGCGAGAATCTGAGGTCACCCCTCGACTCTATGGCTTGCGCGGCCACGAGTACGCAGCGGCACAGTGGGGGTGCAGCGGTCCGGCCCGGACACCTATGCGCGCCACTGAGTCGTTACCTCGGTCATACTGCTCGGCATGAGACAAGGAACATGGACATGAAGGTCGATGTCATTGTCGTGGGCGCCGGACTTGGTGGTCTGGCATGCGCCCGCGACCTCCAGGCCGGTGGCGCCGATGTACTCGTCGTGGAGGCCCGTGGGCGTACGGGCGGCCGGGTCGAAGCCACTACGTTGGCCGACGGTCGTGTCCTGCAACTTGGCGGCGAAATCTGCGGCACCGTGCACTTGGCCTATCGGGCCCTCGCCGCCGAACTTGGTTTGGAACTTGTCCCGAGTTATACCGATGCTCCCGGAGTTGACGCCTACGACCTCGTCGATGGCGTCGTGTTCGGTGATGTGTGGCTCAGTGACGAAGACCGCGATGCCTTGGCGCGCATGGAGGATGAGCTACTCGCACTTGCTCGCAGGATCGATCCAGAGGCGCCCCTAGATCATGACGATGCAGTTGCTCTCGACTCCATGTCCGTGGGTGACTTCGCGCGAGCACATGGCGCTACCGCCGGGGCCACCCGACGTCTTGAGCTCTCGTCGACTTACACCGCGGGTGGCACGATCGAGCGGCTGTCGGTGCTCGGCGAGTTGCGTGCCATTGCCGCAGGCGGCGGCCATTCACCGCGCGATTACAGCATGTGGGAGAACCTCAAGATCGACGGCGGATCTAGCGTCTTGGTCGACGTTCTGACCGCAGGTCTGGGGGATCGCATTCGGCTGTCGTCGCCAGTAAGTCGGATCGTGATAGGTACTCCGTGTCAGGTAGTGCTGGTGTCGGGCGAAATCCTTATCGCCGACTCGGTCGTGTGCGCCGTACCAGTTGGACCCCTGAGGGGAATCGACGTCGCCGGACTATCCGCAGAGCGTCTGCGCTCCCTGCACCGGCAACGGGAGATCCCAGCGTCCAAGGCAGTGGTGGCGCTGGAATCGCAAGTGTGGGAACGAGTCGGCTGCACAGGGCAGATCCTGTCGGAACGTGAGACCGGCGGCTTTTGGGTGCAGGACAAGAACACGTTGTCGAGCATGAACGGCCCCGACCTCCAAGGTCTGATTGCTGCTGCTCCTCCCGGAGTCGAGACCGAGCAACTTCTCGCCTCGCTTCGACGAGTCGTCGGTGACTTCGGCCCGGCCACCACCTTGTGGCGCCATTGGGGTCGGGATCCGTACACGTTGGGCTATGTCTCGCACTGGGCGCCAGGAGATCTCGTCGCTGTGGGTCCGTTGCACGGTACGCACGAGCCGCCGTTTTACGTCGCAGGCTCTGACCACTGGGCCGCGGGATACATGGAAGGTGCTATCGCCACTGGCCGTGCTACGGCGTTGCACGTGCTCGGGCGAAGCGGTGAAGTCGAGTTGTATCCGGCTGCGATCCAGTAGCGGCAGCGCTACCCGGCGATCGCGCTACTGGTTGTGAGACCGAGCGCTTAGGAAGTCAGCGCCCGGTTGAGTGCGCTGATCCTCAGCGCCCAGATCCGCTGTGCCAGATCGGATTGCGAGGCGAAGATCTCGACGGCGTGGAACGCGCCAGGGTGCAAGTGCAACTCGGTTGCTACTTCAGCTTGCACCAAACGTGTTGCGTAGGTGAGGCCTTCGTCGCGCATGACGTCGAGTTCGGCGATGTCGATATAGGTAGGTGGAAGTCCAGCTAGGTCGCTGGCTCGGGCAGGTGCGGCGTAGCGCGAGATGCGGTCGGTGCCGTAGGTATCGCCGAGATAGAACGTCCATGCTTCGATGTTGGACAAGCGATCCCACACCCCGACGTTGAGAAACTCATGGCTCGATGCGGTGGTATTGGTGTCGTCGACCATGGGGTAACCCAGCATTTGCAGGCGCAGCGAGGGGCCGCCAGCATCACGGGCTCGCAGGGCGACGCCGGCTGCGAGGTTAGCGCCAGCGCTCATGCCGACGATAGCGATGCGATCGGGGTCGACAGTGAGTTCGGCGCTGCTGGCTGCGACCCACCGCAAGGCCGCGTAGGTGTCGTCGCTTGCGGCTGGGAAGGGATTCTCAGGAGCGAGTCGGTAGTCGACGGCTACCACGACTGCAGTGACGGCTTCGGCGAGCATGAGACAGATGTTGTGCTCGAGAGCGAGGTTGCCCATTGATAGGCCGCCACCGTGCAGATAGACGATTGCCGGCAGAGTGGTTTCGATGCCCGCAGGGCGGTAGATGCGCACTCGCACAGCTGCGAAATCTTCCTGTGCCCCAACCGTTCTGTCCTCGAATACCACGCGAACGTTTTCGGCAGCCGCTGCTGATTCTGCCGCGACAATTGCGTAGAGCGTCGTGCGACGGTCGGTTAGGTCAGCAATCGCGCCCAAGCCTCCGGGCAGTGCTGTCAGCATCCCGTCCAGTGCCTCGCGGGCTTGCGGATCGATTCGCTCTTGGATGGTCAAGGCCACCTCCTTAGGCGTCACCATGCGGTGATTGTCAGGGGTTGACCTTAGCAACGACGACGCGATCCGGCCTATGCTCGGATCTGGACAGAATTCTCGAGCCGTGGCTCTGTTGATGCGGCATTCAGCCGTTATCAGGGCGATGGATCGCTTTGCTCACTGGGCCGGGATGAGCGTGGCCGAGAAGATCTGCCACGCCAGAAGCGATTTCGCCACAAGGCTCAAGATGATGTATGCGCGCTCACCGTGCAAGTAGTTGGCCCACTTGCCGACCTTCTTGTACTGCAGGAACTGCACAATCGCGAAGCAGTTGAAGAACGCGAACTCGGTGAAGATGATGCCGTAGACAAAGCCAGGCACCGAGAGGGCACGCACAGCGCCTGGGCCGATCACCCAGATAGCCACGACAATCCACGGGACGATGCCTGCGATGCAGCCGAAGATGAACGGCAGCCATCCACCGCTTCCCGGCGTCTCGTACTTCTCCTGCAGCCAGCCGAACAGAATCATTGACGCGTTGACACCAAAGATGGCGATAAGCGCTGCGACGTCTGTGATTCCGGTGATCTGAGCGATGAGCACGATCATGACTGATGAACTCAGCGAGTACTCGACCCAGCGGAAGTAGTTGTGCTGCGCCAGCAAGCCGCGTGAGTAACGCTCATAGAACATTGGGCTCGCGACAATGAGGTGGAAAAGCGCCGACAGGCCGAAGAACAGAGCGACGCCCCAGGCGATGCGGCTGTCGAAGAGCACTACTGGCGCGCTGACGGGTGTGCCGGGGGGGCCGTCGGGATATGCCGCCGTGACGGGGAGCGAGAAACTGTTGGACAGGGCGAGAATCGCGCACATTTGGGCCAGATGAGCGATGCCGGCAATCAGGTTCAGTTTGCGCAGCCGAGAGATACGGGCCTGCGAGTCGGTGTCGAGTTCATCCACGTTGTGCGCCATGATCGCAGTCTTCCAGACACCTACAGTTCGGGCGACCTGGAATTGGCCAATCGCGGAGGCTCTTCGAGCACATTCTGCGGTCGCACTATCCGAGGTAATCGTCGGCCGCATCGACTAGGGGGCTCGGGGTCTGTAGCCACGCGGGCAATGACTCAGGGGCGATGTTGAACCGGCTGCCAAGGGTTTCCGGGTCGACGCCCCACGCACGCAACTTGAGCAGCGCTCCATCTCGCGCATCGTCTAGCCTCTTGCTGAGTAGACGTCGAACCGACCAGGCTAACTCTCTCTCCCTGAGTGCGGTTTCAATCTTGTCCTCCAACTCGAAAGAGAGACCGTATGCCCGCGCAGTGGCGGCCGCGGTATCAAATCGGTAGTCGTGGCCTGGGGAAGGTAGGAAATCACCGGGGCGCAGGTTCATCGCGTTCTTTACATCGAACAAGTGCACGAGGAATGAGACCAGCGGCACGTGTACACCGTGTGGTCGACCCCAGTAGTCGACTGGGTGTCTCACTAGCGTCGTGACGTCGGACAGCGCCACAGGGTCGGTGGGGTGAGTCAGGTTTAGGTGACCAGGTGCTGCGACTAGTGCTTGCTCGCGCCCGGTAACGTATTGCAGGCCAAGGCTTTCCCGGGTGTTTGGGTCTCGCGGACGAAGCTCACGATCGGTGCGGCTGTAAACCGATACGCCGCAATAGAGACTGCCGCTCACCCCGATTTCGGAGAGTTGGTCGACGATGTCAGGACCGAAAGCATCTAGCGCGACGATCGAGCCGAGTGACTCACCGAAGGTGAACAAGCGAGCCGTTGGATTGAGTTCTTGCGCGCGGGCGCTAATAGCTCGGGCGTAGACCGCGTAGGCAGCCTGCGCTCGCTCGCGTCGTAGAAATGCAACAGCCGACGGTACATTTGCATAAGCCACGGCGATCGTGGTGCTGTCACCTGCGGTGAGCATTTCCACGGCCTCGGTGTGCACATAAGAGACGTAGCCGTCGCCGGTTGGTGCGGACAGAACTATCGTGCCCTTTGCGAACCCGCCGAGACGCTCGATTTCGGCCACCACGAAAATTGCGTCCCGGTCGGCATCGCCGGTGAGCGCAGATAAGGGCAAGAACACGCGTACCGGATCAGCCGTGTCGATGCCGAGGTTGGCAGTGAGTTCGGCACTGGTGTACGCCTGCGCGACGAATCGTCTGCCCTCACGACCTAGATCGGCGAACTGGTAGACCGAGTCTGGCCCGCCACTGACTCCGCGACGATCCGGCACAGCCGCATAAGCAGCTTCTAGAACGCGCTCTTGCACTTCAATTCGTGAGGAATAGAAGGCAAATCCGGCCAGGCCAGTAAGCGCCACAGCGCTGGCGATGATCGCGTGTCCGGCGATTTCAGCCAGTGCGCCAGGTTCGTTGTCTCCAGTGAGTTCGCGCCCGATGAACTCAGCTGCCTGAGTTTCCAGGGTCAGCGCGGCGACGGTGACGGCCGCGACGCTGGCCGACCGAAGAGCGGCCATTGCCACACTCCCGCCTTGCAGGAACTCGGGGTTGGTGTCCTGCGTTCCTGCGGGAGCGGGCAGGGTGAGATGGTCGAGGAAGCGTGGGTGACGCGCCGCTACGCCGAGAGCTGCTCCGGCTGCGATCAGGCCAAGAGTCAGCACTGCCGGATGAGCCGGACGAAAGTTTTCTGGTAGTTCGGCTCCCACGAAATCGGAGAGGGCAACGAGGGCGCCAGCGCCCGCGGCGATCGTCAACAGTTCGGCCATCGATCCGCCAGCGGACACGGATATCGAAAGTCGATCGCCGCTCTCTGCCGCCCGTCGAGCCCGAGCTCTAGCCCGACCTGCAATCAGGCCCGCACCACCGGCCAGCGCCGTCGCTTCGATAACGGTGAGCGCCGCTCGACTTTGCGGGTTAGATGCGACAAGCCCAGCGGCACCTCGCAACGCCTCGGC
>CAIXFH010000191.1 GCA_903918645.1 uncultured Actinomycetes bacterium
CAGGAACCACCAAATCGATGGCTAGAAGGCGAATTCGGGGCCACCTGTCCTCGTTATTCAGAACTCCAGGACTGACCGAGTTGCACGACGGTTGTCCGAACAAGGGGACTGCCCCTGCTTTGGTTGACTCGCTGATGTGCCCCGGGTTCGAATGAGTCGGCGGTCTGGAATGGTCATGCTCTGATCGTTGAAGGGATCGTCATGCCCAATCCATATCCCCCTGAGTTCCGAGCGCGGGTTCTGGCTTTGCTGCGGGCAGGCAAGAAGGTGCAGCAAGTCGCTCAGGAGCTGAACCTGAGCGATGGCACCCTATCTGCGCATTCCGTAGGGTCCGACCCGGCGAGTGATCAGGTCGTGGCTCAAGGAACCGACGCGAGCTTCATACCCACGACAGGACCTGGGGCCATCGGCCACCTTCAGTGGTACAGCACGACTACACAGTCAGTTGCATTCGCAGGGAGCAGTTCAACCGCGCCGGTCGACGTGGTTTCGGATCCGAGCCCGCCACTGACGTCCCTTGATCTCGACGGAGTTCGATACTTCCAGATCGACGGGAACGTCGTGGCAAGCATTGGCGGTCGCATTTCTGCGACGTATGCATTGCCAACGCTTCAGCCAGACCCGTTGGCGGGAGGTTTCCCCCCTGGCTACAAGGGGGTCTACACCGGCGTTTCAGCCGGCCAGGTCAGCGCGCTTGTTCCGACACCGAGCGGCGATGTCCTCGCGTTCAGTTCGACAGGACTTGCATCTGCTGTGACGAATCTGATGACCGGAAAGACAACCGCTATCCCAGGTTATGGGAGCCTGGGCGGTGCAACAAGAACGGCGTCCGGCTCTTACGTTGCACTGGCTTGGCGGGCACAACAGCAGTCCTATCCAATTCAAGTGCTGTTGCTTGACGGATCCACGTTGAGCGTCGCTTCGTCCACGGACACGGGCGTGAGCCCCACCGGATACCTCCACGACCGGGTCCTGGGCGGTGCGAGTCACGACGCGGTAGTCAGCATCGCTCGCGGAGACGAGATCGTCGGTGTCGGTCTCACGGTGCTAGCTGTGGACCGCGGCAAAGTGTCCACGGCGGTCAACTTGCCGAACGGTTCTGGCCTGGACATCGCGGCGGGATCGAGCAGTTCGGTGTTCGTGTTCGGTGGGCCCGCTGGGAACAAGGTGGGGCAACTCGACCTTGTTTCGGGCTCCTTCACGCCTGATGTTCCGGAATTGAGAGCCCCCGCCGGTTCCTTCGTAGTGGGTATCTCAACAGGCTGAAAGCGTGCGAAGTCGCCGTTCAGTTCGTCTGGATCTCACTCAGGCTTCAGAGTTGGCATTGGAGTCCAAGCTGCAGAGGCGGATGACGCGCGGGGCGCCACCGACCGAGTGAGCCCGGAGCCCTACTTTTCGTTTGTCGGTAGACAGGGATCTGATCCGAGAACCGGATGCTTCGCACCCTGCGCCAAGCTGCTGGCAAATTTAAGTGGTCGGCCAGCGACAGGTATCTACGCGGGACGGGTGATCAGGAGACGTATCAGGCGTTGGCGCTGCGTCGCAATGCCTCGGTGAGGCGAGCAGCAGCGGTGGCTACGGCCTGCGCGTGCATCCGACCGGGGGAGCGGCCCAGCCGCTCGACTGGTCCGCTTACGGACACTGCGGCCACCACTCGGTTACCGGGGCCGCGCACAGCAGCCGACACCGAGGCGACACCGACCTCGCGCTCGCTGACGCTCTGCGCCCAGCCGCGACGTCGTACACCGGCCAGTGCCGTCGCAGTGAACTTCGCACCCATCAGGCCGCGGTGCATGCGCTCGGGTTCTTCCCAGGCGAGCAGGATCTGAGCCGCTGATCCGGCGTGCATGGTGAGGACCGCTCCGATGGGCACGGTGTCGCGGAGTCCAGTGAGACGTTCGGCGGCGGCGACGCAGATGCGCTGCTCACCTTGACGGCGATAGAGCTGGCAGGACTCTCCGGTTGCGTCGCGAAGTGCAGCCAGGACAGGGCCGGCAGCGGCCAGGAGCCGGTCCTCTCCTGCGGCGGTCGCGAGTTCGGCTAGCCGTGGGCCCAGGACGAACCTGCCCTGCATATCGCGTGCCACGAGGCGGTGGTGTTCGAGGGCGGTAGCCAGCCGGTGTGCGGTGGGTCGTGCGAGTCCGGTGGCTGCCACGAGGCCCGCCAGGGTTAGCGGCCCGGCCTCGAGAGCGGCCAGGACGATGGCGGCTTTGTCGAGAACTCCGACTCCGCTAGAGTTGTCCATGGACTGATACTGTCGTCTCACCATGCGAGATGGCAAATCCGGGACGGCATCGCGCACACGCGGTGAGCCACGACGACTGGGAGAAGCGCCATGGGAACGACATTGGCCGAGAAGGTATGGAACGCGCACGTGGTGCACCGTGCCGAAGGCGAACCCGATCTGCTGTACATCGATCTGCATCTCACCCATGAGGTCACGAGCCCTCAGGCGTTCGACGGTCTTCGCGCGGCCGGCCGTGCAGTTCGTCGTCCTGACCTCACGCTGTCGACCGAAGACCACAATGTGCCGACCTTCGACATCGACAAGCCCATCGCGGATCCCATCTCGCGCGCGCAGGTGCAGGCACTGCGTAACAACGCCGAGGAATTCGGCATCCGAATCTATTCACTTGGCAACGTTGAGCAGGGCATCGTTCACGTTGTGGGGCCGCAACTAGGTCTGACCCAGCCGGGAATGACAGTTGTGTGCGGTGACTCTCACACTGCAACCCACGGCGCTTTCGGTGCGCTCGCATTCGGTATCGGCACCAGTGAAGTCGAGCACGTCCTCGCCACGCAGACCTTGCCGCTCAAGCCTTTTAAGACCATGGCAGTCGAGGTTGTTGGCGAACTGCCAGCAGGTGTCACTGCCAAGGACCTCATCCTGACTGTGATTGCTGAGATCGGCACCGGCGGCGGACAGGGTTACGTCATCGAGTACCGCGGCAGCGCGATTCGTTCGCTTTCGATGGAAGCTCGGATGACTATCTGCAACATGTCAATCGAGGCCGGTGCGCGTGCTGGCTTGATCGCCCCCGACGACACCACGATTGCTTATCTCGAGGGTCGTGATCACGCACCCACGGGCGACGATTGGGACACCGCGGTCACCTATTGGCGAACCTTGGTCACCGACGACGATGCCGCCTTCGACAAGGTCGTCACCATCGACGCGACCACGTTGGCGCCATTTGTGACGTGGGGCACGAACCCTGGCCAGGGCGTGCCGCTGTCGGCCAACGTCCCATCGCCCGATGACTACACCGATCCCACTGATCGCAGTTCTGCCGAGCGTGCTCTCGAGTACATGGGCCTCACCGCGGGCACTCGGATGAAGGACATCGCGGTCGACACCGTGTTCATCGGCTCGTGCACCAACGGTCGAATCGAAGATCTGCGCGCCGCAGCTGCGATCTTCGAAGGTCGTACGGTGGCACCGTCGGTCACCGCCCTGGTTGTTCCTGGATCAGTGCGGGTGCGCCTTGAGGCTGAAGCAGAAGGACTCGACAAGGTCTTCGTCGCTGCAGGTGTGCAGTGGCGCAACGCCGGCTGCTCGATGTGTCTGGCGATGAACGCGGACAAGGTGGCGCCCGGTCAACGCAGTGCCTCGACCTCGAACCGTAACTTCGAAGGCCGTCAAGGTCCCGGCTCTCGCACTCACCTCGTCTCACCTGAGGTTGCAGCAGCCACAGCGGTAATGGGCACTCTTGCCTCGCCCGCAGACCTTCCCGCAGCAGTCTGATTCGCGACCGAAAAGGAGTTCGTCATGGACAAGTTCACTGTGCACACCGGTCGTGTCCTGCCGCTTCGGCGCAGCAACGTCGACACCGACCAGATCATCCCGGCCGAGTACCTCAAGCGGATCACTCGTCATGGCTTTGAAGATGCCCTCTTCGCCGCCTGGCGTCAGGATCCCAACTTCATTCTCAACGACCCCACCTACGCGGGTGTGAGCGTTTTGGTTGCAGGCCAGGACTTCGGTACCGGATCCTCTCGCGAGCATGCAGTGTGGGCACTGCAGGACTACGGCTTCAAGGTCGTACTCTCATCTCGCTTCGCCGACATCTTCCGAGGCAACAGCGGCAAGATCGGGCTCCTCACCGCATTGGTCGAGCAGGACGTCATCGAGCGCATTTGGGACATCGTCGGAGCCGACCCGAGCACCGAGATCACTGTTGATCTACCAGCACGCACCGTGAGCATCGGCGACATCACGGCACCATTCGAGGTCGACGACTACATTGCCTGGCGCTTGATCGAGGGCCTTGATGATATTGGTCTGACCCTCAAGCATGCCGACGCCATCTCGGCGTTCGAGGCAACCCGGCCGTCATGGCTGCCTAGCACCAACTAGCGCTGGCAGTTCGACGTTCGCTGAGATTGGTGTCAACGTGAGCAATAACACGCGAAGTTGTTGTGAGAGTTGCGAAATCAACGGCGCGCCGATTTGTTGATTAGCCTTCGTGGAGGTTAGATTTCGCATGCAGCCAGACGTGGGTCTGGCAATTTTCCCGGAGGATTCATCGTGGCTGAAAGCGTCAACAAGGCAGAGCTCACCGACCGCCTGGCGGCTCGTCTTGACGTAACCAAGAAGCTCGCTGGCGAGGCCATTGAGGCCATCGTCGACGAAATCACCAAGAGCGTCGCCAAGGGCGACAAGGTCGCGATCAGCGGTTTCGGTGTGTTCGAGAAAGCCGACCGTGCGGCGCGCGTGGGTCGTAACCCACAGACCGGTGACACCGTGAAGATCAAGGCGACCTCGGTCCCCAAGTTCCGCGCTGGCGCCGACTTCAAGAGCGCAGTGGCCGGCAAGAAGAAGGCCGCTGTCAAGAAGGCCGCACCAGCCAAGGCTGCACCGGCCAAGAAGGCTGTCGCCAAGAAGGCACCGGCCAAGAAGGTTGCTGCCAAGCGTTGA
>CAIXFH010000192.1 GCA_903918645.1 uncultured Actinomycetes bacterium
ATCCACGAGTGTCCACCGCTATCAACCAGCTTTCCGCTCGACGCGAAGTCGGATGATGCGAGGCGCGCGCGGATCTGAGCGAAACCCGGTGTGCTGACCGAGTACCTGTCGTGGCGCTGGAGTCTGCTGGTTAACACTCCCATCGCGATCACGGCGGTACTGCTGGCGATCCCGTTCGTCCGCGAGAGCAAGGCCGAAGGCCACCCGCAGTACGACATCGCCGGAGCGATCACCGCTACTGCTGGCCTTGTGTCGCTGGTCTATGGCTTCACTCGCGCGGCGCCCAAGGCATTTACCGATTCAGCGCACTGGACTGATGGCACCACCTTGGCCTGCTTTGGCTTCTCAGCACTGATGCTGGTGTCCTTCTTCGTCATCGAGAATCGAGTGACTAACCCGCTGGTGCCCATGCGGATTCTGCTGAACCGCAACAGGGGCGCCGCGTACCTCATCTCCCTCATTGTCGGCATCGGCCTGTTCGCGATGTTCCTGTTCCTCGGCCTCTACCTTCAGGTAGTGCAGGGCTACTCGCCCATCCGGGCCGGCTTCGCGTTCCTACCGTTCAGCGTGGGCATCATCGCCGGAGCTGGTGTGGCGAGTCAGTTGCTGCCGAAGGTTGGCCCGAAGCCGCTCATGGTGCCCGGTCTGATCGCTGGCGCCCTCGGGCTGTTCTGGCTCTCACGTCTCGAGCCTGGGTCCAGCTACGCAGTGCACATTCTCCCTGCCATGATCTTGATCAGCCTAGGTATGGCTTTCAACTTCATCCCTGTGTCATCTGTTGCCTTGCACGGGATCGGACGGCAGGACGCTGGGGTTGGGTCGGCGCTTATCAATACCTCGCAGCAGGTTGGTGGTGCGGTCGGTACGGCGTTGCTCAACACAGTTGCAGTGGCTGCCACGACCGCTTACCTCACGTCGCACGACACCATCGGTGCAGCTTCAGTCGCGGCTGGCCTTACCGCTGGCTACACCCGATCGTTCGCGGTCGGCGGTGTGATGTTGCTGATTGCGGCTGTGGTCACCGCGTTCATGCTGACTATTGGCAAGGATGCCGTGCGAGAGGACGACGAGGCGCCGCTCGCGCACGTCGGCTGAGCTGACCACACTTCGCGCGTTTACCCCGCTCTCGGCCGCGGGCACGACACACTGTGCGAGTGGGATTGACTCTGGCGATCGATTGCGGTGGCACGGGCATCAAGGGTTCGGTCCTGGACGAAGCCGGGACCCTGCGGGTTAAGGCCCAGCGGATCGCGACCCCGTATCCCCTGTCCGTGGAGCGCTTTGTGGACGCACTCGGCGAGCTCGCGGCCGCTTTGCCCGCTGCCGATCGCGCGACAGTCGGTATTCCAGGGATGGTTCGCCACGGTGTGGTTATCGCGACCCCGCACTATGTGACAGAAGGCGGACCTCGGACTCGTGTCAGCGCTGACTTATTTGACCAGTGGAGCGGCTTCGATGCTCGCGATGCGCTCACCAAGCGATTCGGCATACCGACTCTTGTTCTCAACGACGCCGAAGTCCATGGCGCTGGTGTCGTTACCGGCATGGGGCTCGAACTGGTTCTTACCCTGGGCACGGGGTTGGGTTGTGCGCTCTTTGACGGCGGCCACTTGGCTCCGCACCTCGAGCTCTCGCAGGCCCCCGTTCGCTGGGGACTCAGCTATGACACTTACATCGGCGACCGTGAGCGCCGAAGACTGGGCCCGGCCTTCTGGTCGCGCCGGGTACGTCGAGTCGTCGAGGCCTTGCGGCCGGTGTTCATGTGGGATCGCCTCTATCTCGGCGGGGGCAATGCGCGAGTGCTGAGCGCTGAAGTCATTGCCGCGCTGGGCGATGATGTTGTGATCGTGCCCAACAGCGCCGGCATTGTCGGCGGCGTGCGAGCTTGGGAGCTTGGTCACTAGAGCTTGGTCACTAGAGATTGGTCACTAGATCTAGTGGTCATTAGGTCTGTACCAAAATGTCCGTACCCCTAGGTCGCGGCGCCTTGGGTCTTGACCTGTGCGCACCAGCGAGGGCGGCTGCCGATAGGTTCGTCCTATACCCATCGACGGAGGTTCTTGTGGTTGACGTTCGCCCGTTTCGCGCTCTACGGCCCGCAGTCGGACTTGAGCAGCGCGTCATCTGCCCGCCCTACGACGTCATCGACGTTGAGGAGGCTCGGGCATATGCCGGCGGCGACGCAGACTCGTTCCTTCGTGTGTCTCGTCCAGAGATCGATCTACCTGCCAGTGTCGACCCGCACGCCGATGAGGTCTATGCGCGTGGGCGCGCGAACCTTGATGAGTTCATCGCGCGCGGAGTGCTGGTCAGGGACGAAGTTCCAACATATTCGGTGTACCGCTTGGTGATGGGCGAGGTAGTTCAGACCGGCATCGTGGCCGCTGTGTCGGTCGAGGATTACAACGCAGATCGAGTGCGCATTCACGAATTCACCCGACCCGACAAGGAACTTGATCGGGTACGTCACATCGCTGCACTCGATACCCAAGACGAACCGGTGTTCTTGTTAGCCCGCCGATCGGCTGATGTTGACGCCATAGTCGGCCGCGTTGTCGCGCGTAAGCCAGATGTTGATCTCGTTGCGCGCGATGGTATTTCGCACACGTTGTGGGTGGTGAGCGACGCGGCGGAAGTTGCGGCGCTGCATCACGCGCTTGCAGCCACCGGCCACCTCTACGTGGCCGATGGGCATCACCGCAGCGCCGCGGCGTCGCGAGTTCACGCAGCGCGCGCTGGGCAACCTGGTGAGCATGACGCGTTCCTCGCAGTCGTGTTTCCACTCGATGACGTTCATGTCATGGCCTACAACCGCGTGGTGGTTGATCTCGTCGGTCGCACCCCTGCGGAGTTTCTTGCAGCCTTGGCTGATGTCTTCGATATCACTGATGCGCCGTCCGCTGTGTCGCCAGTTACTCGACACGAGTTCGGTATCCATCTCGATGGACGATGGTTTCTAGCACGCGCCCGAGTGGTCGACGAGAGTGATCCGCTCGCTCGTCTCGACGTCTCTATCCTGCAAGATCAAGTCCTGGCGCCGTTGCTGTCGATCGGCGATCCGCGTACCGACTCTCGCATCGCATTCGTGGGTGGGATTCGCGGCACTGCCGAGATCGAACGCTTGATGTCCTCAGGCCGTGCAGCCGTAGGCTTTACGCTCTTTCCGACGTCGACTGAGGAACTCGTCAGCGTTGCGGATGCCGGTCAGGTGATGCCACCGAAGTCGACTTGGTTCGAGCCCAAACTCGCTAGTGGCTTGTTCTTGCACCCGCTGGACTAGCAGGTTGAGATCAGTCAGCGTCAGTCAGCGTCAACCGAGCAGAGTACGTGCGGCGTGTACGTGGAAGTCAGCCGACAACGTGATGTCGTCGATGTGCACTCGTTCGTTCTTGTTGTGATACCCAGCTTCCAAGATGTCGCTCGGCGTTGAGGCAAAGGGGCTAAATCCATATGCGACAGTGCCGAATTCGCGTCGCAGGTATACCGAGTCAGTGAATCCGGTGCACAGCACGGGCATCAGGCTCGCGCTTAGTTCCTCGGCTACATAACTGGAGATGAGATCCCACAACGGGCCGCTGGGCTCTGATGCATTGCCGTGGATTGCCGAGCCGTGGATCACCGACAACTCATACGCGACGTCATCACCGAGGCGTCGTCGCACTGCTTCAAGCACTTCAGCCTCAGTGGTGCCGGGCAGGATGCGGCAGTCAAGCTCGACAGCGGCGCGCGCTGGCATCACGTTGCGAGCCGATGAGCCGTGCAGCATGGTCGGCGCCATCGTGGTGCCAGCTACCGAGGTCAGTGCGTGACGCCACTTGGGATGCTTGGCTGACGCGAGGGCGATCGCCTGCTCAATCCCCAGCCGGTCGACAACCCCGACCTCGCCTAGTAGCGCGTCGATCATCGAGCGCACTGCCGGATGGTCGATCGGCTCAGCCTGGCCTTTGCCCAAGGTGGCGAGGAGTCGACCAAGTAGGGGCACTGCGTTATCGCCCAGGGTGGGCACCGAGGCGTGTCCGGCTTCGCCGATGGTCTCCACGAGGATTGGGCAGGTGCCCTTCTCGCCGACAGCAATATCGATCACGTAGCGATCGTCCACCAGCGTGTACGCGAGCCCGCCGCCTTCGTTCAATGCGTAGGTCGTCGCGATGTCTGGTCGTTCGAGCACAAGCCAGTTCATCCCGACGTCGGCGGAACCGTCCTCTTCATCGGAGACGCAGACGAAGAGGAGGTCGCCAGTACCGCGCCAGCCGGTTCGGGCGAGCGAGGCCATGGCAGCGGCCCGCGAAGCCACTTCGTTCTTCATGTCGATTGCGCCTCGACCCCACATGTAGCCGTCGTCGTCGATTTCGGCCGCGAACGGTGGGTGGTCCCAGTCTCGAGCATCGGCGGGCACGACGTCGCTGTGGCCGACGAAGGAAAGCGTTGGGCCAGAAGCAGTTCCAGGGATTCGCGCAACTATGTTTGCTCGAGCGGGGTCGCGTGCAATGAGTTCGACCTCGATACCAGCGCTCCCGAAGTAGCCAGCGAGGATCTCAGCAACTGCCGTCTCGTTGCCGTTGGTCGAGTCGACGCGGATCATCGCGGCCGCGAGTTCAACTGCCTCTCTGCGGCGTTGCTCAGCCTCGCCTGGTGCCTCGAACCCAGAGCCTGGGGCTGGGTTCATAACGGGGTCGACTGCGGTGTCGCGTCGAACGTCGCTGGGTACAGGGGAAGCGGCCATACCCGCAGGCTATGAGAAGTGCGACCTGCTGGGGTGGTTAGCGGCCAAGATTTCTCGGGGGAGGGGCCTAGCAGTGCCCGCGGCGGTCACGCAGTCGACAATGTGGGATCGGTCACGATGTGCGTTTTGGGGGCAATGTGAGTACGCCTAAGGCTCCCCTTGGTGGCACACTCAAGCGCACATCAATTGATCACGCGTGGACGGGTAGGAAGCCACATGGCGACGACCGGCATTGAGGCACCAGGGCGTGCCCAGATCGGGGCCAAGACCCTGCGTACGGATCGCTGGTGGATCACTCCGCTGGTGACCTTCATCGCGCTGTCGGGTTTCTTGGTCTATTCGACCTGGCGGGTGCTGAGCAACCAGTACTACTTCTACGAGCCATACATCTCGGTGTATTACTCGCCGTGCTTGTCCAACACCTGCGTTCCAGGTTCGGGCTTTGCGAATACCCCGATCTCGTGGTGGTCGCTCTCGCCCGCGCTCCTGACTGCGTGGATCCCGTTGGCTTTTCGATTCACGTGCTACTACTACCGCAAGTCCTACTACCGTGCGTTCTGGATGTCGCCGCCCGCGTGCGCAGTGGCAGAGCCGCATGGCAAGTACACCGGTGAGCGTCGCCTCCCGCTGATCTTCAACAATGTGCACCGATACGCGTTCTATCTCGGCCTTCTCCTCAACGTCGTACTCACGTGGGATGCCATCATCGCGTTCCGCAACCACGACGGTCAGTGGGGCCACATGGGCTTGGGCACCTTGCTCTTGGTGGCCAACGCCGCATGTTTGTGGATGTACAGCCTGTCGTGTCACTCGTGCCGCAACGCGGTCGGTGGCCGCATCACCCACTTCAGCAAGCACCCGGTGCGGTATCAGATGTGGACCTTTGTCTCCAAGCTCAACAAGAAGCACATGCAATGGGCGTGGATCTCGCTCGGCACGGTGGTGCTCGCTGACTTCTATGTCTACCTGTTGGCAAGTGGCCGCGTCACCGATATCACCTTCTTCTAGAACCATCGAACAGCGCACGTCGAAAAGGACTTAGATGAGCGAGATCGAGCGCCACACATACGACGTCGTCGTCATCGGTGCGGGCGGTGCTGGACTCCGTGCAGCGATCGAGGCGCGCAGCAACGGCAAACGCACAGCGATTGTCTGTAAGTCGTTGTTCGGCAAGGCACACACTGTGATGGCCGAGGGTGGTATCGCCGCTGCCATGGGCAACGTCAACCCCCATGACAACTGGCAGGTGCACTTCCGCGACACGATGCGTGGGGGCAAGTTCCTCAACTCGTGGCGGATGGCTGAACTCCACGCGAAGGAAGCACCGCAGCGGGTTTGGGAACTTGAGACGTACGGTGCGTTGTTTGACCGCACACCCGAGGGCAAGATCAGCCAGCGCAACTTCGGTGGGCACGAGTACCCCCGCCTCGCTCACGTTGGTGACCGCACGGGCCTGGAGTTGATTCGTACCCTGCAGCAGAAGATCGTGTCGCTGCAGCAAGAGGACTTCCGCAACACCGGTGACTACGAGTCCTACATCAAGGTCTTCGCTGAGTGCACGATCACTCGACTGCTCACCGATGATTCTGGTGCTATCGCTGGCGCCTTCGGGTACTTCCGCGAGACGGGCGACTTCGTCACTTTCGAGGCGCCTGCAGTGGTGTTGGCCACTGGTGGCATTGGCAAGTCGTTCAAGGTCACCAGTAACTCCTGGGAGTACACAGGTGATGGCCACGCTCTCGCCATGCGTGCTGGCGGCACCACGCTCAACATGGAATTCATTCAGTTCCACCCGACCGGCATGGTGTGGCCGCCGTCGGTTAAGGGCATCTTGGTCACTGAGTCGGTGCGTGGAGACGGTGGCGTGCTCACCAACTCTGAGGGCACCCGCTTCATGTTCAACTACATCCCCGACGTATTCAAGGACAAGTACGCGACCACCCCCGAAGAGGCTGATCGCTGGTACGCCGATCCCGACAACAACCGTCGTCCACCAGAATTGCTGCCGCGCGACGAGGTGGCGCGAGCCATCAACTCCGAGGTCAAGGCCGGCCGTGGAACCCCCAACGGTGGCGTCTATCTCGACGTGTCCAAGCGGTTGCCCGCAGACGTCATCCGCAAGAAGCTCCCTTCGATGTGGCATCAGTTCAAGGAACTCGCCGATGTCGACATCACCGCGCAGGCGATGGAAGTTGGGCCTACGTGTCACTACGTGATGGGTGGCGTCGAGGTCGACCCCGATTCTGGTTCAGCGAAGGTGCCCGGCTTGTTCGCCGCCGGCGAGGTGTCTGGCGGGATGCACGGCTCGAATCGCCTGGGCGGTAACTCACTATCTGACTTGCTCGTTTTTGGTCGAAGGGCGGGGCTCGGGGCTTCGGAGTATGTCGACGCGATGGGTGATCGCCGTCCCAAGGTCACTGAGTCGATGCTCGTCGACGCTGAGGCCGAGGCTCTGGTGCCGTTCACGACCGACGGTGGCGAAAACCCCTACTCGATTCACGCTGAGTTGCAGCAGACCATGAACGATCTGGTTGGCATCATCCGCACTGAGTCCGAGATGGTCGATGCACTCGAGAAGCTGGCGGCCTTCCGCGAGCGCGTGACACGTGTTTCGGTCGTGGGTGGTCGTGCGTTCAACCCGGGCTGGCACCTCGCACTCGATCTCAAGAACATCATCATGGTGTCCGAGTGTGTTGCGAAGTCAGCACTCGAGCGTCAGGAAAGTCGCGGCGGGCACACTCGCGATGACTTCCCGACCTTAGATCCCAACTGGCGCAAGGTAAATGTCGTGTGTCGGATCGACGGCGACTCGGTGGCGATCAAGCAGCAGCCGATCATCGCGATGCGTCCTGACCTGTTGGGCCTATTTGACGTCGAGGAATTGAAGAAGTACCTGACCGCTCCTGAACTGCCGAATGCTGAACTGCCGAACGCTGAACTGCCGAACGCTGATCTAGGGAAGGGTGATCTCTGATGGGGTACTTGGCGAAGTTCCGCGTATGGCGGGGCGACAACGAGGGTGGCGGGCTACAGGACTATGCGGTAGAGGTCAACGAGGGCGAGGTCGTACTCGACATCGTGCACCGGCTCCAGGCCACGCAGACCCCAGATCTGGCGGTCCGCTGGAACTGCAAGGCTGGTAAGTGTGGCTCGTGCAGCGCCGAGGTCAACGGCCGTCCACGTCTGATGTGCATGACCCGGATGAGTACCTTCACCGAGGACGAGGTCATCACTGTCACGCCGATGCGGACCTTCCCGGTGATTCGAGATCTGGTCACTGACGTGTCGTACAACTACGAGAAGGCCCGCATGGTGCCCTCGTTCGCACCGCCGGCTGACCTTGAGCCGGGCGACTACCGGATGGCCCAGATCGACGTCGAGCGCTCGCAAGAGTTCCGCAAGTGCATCGAGTGCTTCCTGTGCAACAACACCTGCCACGCCGTGCGCGATCACGAGGAGAACAAGACCAGCTTCTCCGGGCCACGCTTCCTGATGCGGATCGCCGAGTTGGACATGCACCCGCTCGACACTGTTGATCGCCGTCAGGTAGCGGTCGAGGAACATGGCATCGGCTACTGCAACATCACCAAATGCTGCACCGACGTGTGTCCTGAGCACATCGCGATCACCGACAACGCGATCATCCCGTTGAAGGAGCGCGTCGCTGACAAGAAATACGATCCGCTGTTCTCGATCGCGTCGCTCTTCCGCCGCAACAAGGACGACCGCACCGCGCCGCCGGCCGCCAAGGTCTGACCCCCAGACCAGGGGGCCACGGCTAGCGCTGAGAGAGCACGTCACCCGCGGCGCGTGAGCCACTTCGCAGTGCGCCTTCCATGAGGCCTGCCCAGGCTCCTGCGGTGTGCTCGCCGGCGAAATGTAGGGCGCCCAGTGGTGCCGCAAAGGTGTCGACGTCGCCTGGCCTGATACCGACCGTCTCAGCGGTGTACGCGCCGAGTGCCCACGGGTCGTTGTGCCAGGTGGTGATCACGGTGGTGTCCAGATCGAGGTCGAGATCGGGGCGCATTTCGGCGAGCCGGGCGGCCCACACCGTCGGACCATTCACCGCATCCAGTGCTGCCACTGCCTCGTCGGATCCGGCGAAGGAATTGAGAACCGGTAACACCGTGCCGTCCAGACCGGTCGCGGTCCAGCACCAGAACAGATGTGGAACGGCAAGTACCGCACTGGTCGGGGCTGGTGAGCGAAGTCCAACGTGCGCCTTCGCGGCGTTTCCCATGGCCATGCGTCCAAGCGCGGCAAGCCGATCGGCTGGTAAGGCGGGCGAAAACGCGAAGTCAATCAAGTGCGGCAGCGGAACCGTGATGATGACGGCGTCGACCACATCAACCCCGTCGGCCGTCGTGATTTTTGCACTTTGCTCGGTCCAGGCGATTGAGCTGACCGGGCTCGAAAGCCGGACGCGATCGCCGAGCCACTCGGCCATCGCAAGTGCGAGACGCTGGTTCCCGCCAGCCACTCGGTAACTTGGCAGCGGTGCGAACGAACCCGCATGATCTACCACGCTGACGTCGAGGTGTTCAACGCTGTACGCGCAGGACACTTGGATCCGGGCGGCAACGGCCTGCGCAACCTCGGGCCGTACGTTGAGTTGCGCGAGGAGCTCAGCGACGCTTTCGCCCGGCTCTCTAGGGATCTGCTTGAGTGCCTCAGCGGCCTCACGCATGTCGTCCACGGTGACGTTCTCGACGCCGTGGGGCTCGCGGACGTAATACGACATCCCGGTGTCGGCGAGTTCAAGCCCGAATCGGGTCAACCATCGCCGCATGTGGTCATAGCCCTCGATCACATACTCGGCGCCGCGCTCGATGATGGGCCCAGAACCGCCGGGCCCATCAAGGGGTTCGGACCACACTCGCCCACCCACTCGATCCCGGGCCTCCAAGACGATGACGTCGACTCCAGCGTCGGCGAGATCGACCGCAGCGGCGAGTCCGGAAAAGCCTGCTCCCACTATCGCGATGCGTGTCATGGGCGTATTCGACCAGATCGGCCGAGCGCCCGATCACGCAGGCGGTGCAAAGCGGCGGTACCGTGGTTGCCATGGATGAGGACCGTGCTCCCCGCACCACGATGACCACCCGAGTTCAGGTGAAGCGGGTGGGTGGCGTTGGCGCTGGTAGTCGGGTCGATTTGGTCGTGGTCGAAGAGCCGCTCCGGATCAACATCGAGCAGGGCGATGTGCGTGGAGTCTTAGGCTCGACGATGCGCACCCCAGGGCACGATCTCGAACTCGCCGTGGGGCTCTCGGTCGGCGAGGGCATGATCAGGGTGCCCGACGACCTCGTGTCGGTACGTCCGTGCCGCGACGGTAATGGTCCAGTGGTCGGGGAAGTCACGGTGACGGTGTCATCGACCACTGCAGCACCGATCGACATTTCTCACCTGGGACGGGTGGCTACACCTTCCAGCGCTTGTGGCGTCTGCGGACGTGACCAGATCGATGAACTCATTTCTCGGGCCCCGCGAATCTTGCGCGAGGTAACGATTGACTCGGGCGTGCTGGCATCCCTGCCCGACACTATGCGCGGCCGGCAGAGCGTGTTCGAGCGCACTGGCGGTCTGCACGCGGCCGCGTTGGCCACTGCAGCGGGCGAGATCTTGGTTGTCCGTGAGGATGTGGGGCGTCACAACGCGGTCGACAAGGTGATCGGCTACGCCGTAATGAATCGCCTCGTCGGCGATGTGCTCGTCGTAAGTGGTCGCGCTGGCTTCGAGATCGCGCAGAAGGCCGCAATGGCTGGAATCCCAGTCGTGGCATCGGTTTCGGCGCCCACCTCACTTTCGGTGGATGTGGCGCTGGCCTGTGATCTCACTCTGGCGGCCTTTGTCCGCGACGGTCGACTCGGGATCTACTCCGGTGAGCGTCGGATCGTCGAACGTCAGCCTGGGCTTACCGAGTCGCCCGAGTCGCCCGAGTCGCCCGAGTCGCCCGAGTCGACCGAGCCGCCCGAGTCGACCAAGTTGGCGGACGGCGAGCGCGCAGTCCGCTAGGCGCACTGACAGGATCAGGGCGTGGCACTGAAGCGACCTGCTCCACCAACTGCTCCCGGTCCGACCGGGGGGGTCATGTTGCGCTCGATTGCCGAGATCCGTCGTGATCCACTCGCGTTCCTCACTCGTATGCGCGGCGAATTTGGCGATGTGGTTCAGTTCCCCATTCCTGATCCGCCTACCTACCTGGTCAGTGATCCTGAAGCGGCTCGGCGAGTTCTCGTGACGAATGCGCGCGCGTACGGCAAGCGCACCATCCAGTACACGACCCTGTCGTTGGTCACCGGCGATGGTTTGCTCACTGCCGACACCGAGCAGTGGCGGCCGCAACGCCGACTCGTGCAGCCCGCGTTCCACCATGAGTCGCTCGAGTTGGTGTCGGTACATGTGCGTGCTGCGGTTGACCGACTCCTCGACCGGTGGCGTGATCGCGATGGCAAGGTCGTTGACCTAGACGAGGCGATGATGCATCTCGCGTTAGAAGTTGTTGGATCGGCGCTCTTCGGCTCGGACCTTTCTGCCGACGCGGATCGGCTCGCGAAGGCGACGATTGAGGCGTTGGACATTGTGGTGAAGAAGGCGCGATCACCGCTGTCGTTGCCCATGGGGTTCCCGACTCCCACCAATCTGGTCTTGCGTCGCGCCGTTCGCGCACTCGATAACGCAGTTGATGCGATGCTTGCTGAGCGGACCCGAAACCCTTTGGTAGCGGGGCAAAAGCCGCGAGACATGCTTGACCTATTGTTGGCCGTGCACGATGACGGTTCGGCGCTGAGCAAGCGCGAAGTGCGCAATCAGGTGATTACGTTCATCGTGGCGGGCCATGAGACCGTCGCCAGTGCGTTGACTTGGGCTTGGCAACTGTTGGCTACCCATCCCCAGGTGTGGGACCGGCTCCGGGCCGAGACTGCACCTGTTGCGGCCGAGCATGGCCCCGTCTTCGCGGACCTTGCTCGGCTCCCGTACACCGCGGCTGTGCTCGACGAAGTACTTCGCCTGTACCCGCCCGCGTGGTTGATTACCCGACGATCCCTCACCGACGATGAACTCGCCGGGGTGAAAGTGGCTGCGGGGTCGCTGCTCATCGTCAGCCCTTGGCTTGTGCACCGTCATGAGTCGCTGTGGGTGGATCCTGAGCAGTTCCGGCCCGAGCGCTTTCTCGACGAGGCTGGTCAACGCCGTCGTGATCTGGTTGCCGGGGCGGGGTATCTGCCCTTCGGTGCCGGCCCGCGCCTTTGTATCGGTCGTGATATGGCCTTGCTCGAAGGGGTACTCGTGCTGGCGGCGCTTGCCCCTCGAATCGAGCTCAGCCCGGTGGGTGCGGCACCCGTGGCAATGCCACTTGTGACGATTCGGCCGCAGGGCGGCTTGCCGCTTCGCCTGCGACTACTTATGGCGAAATGAGTGCCGGCCGCCAAGGGCGCGGGCCGAGGGCAGCCGCCCCCGAGACGATGACGGCGACGAGTTAGCACCTACCTGCTAGAACAGCAAGCGCTGAGGCTGCCAAAACTGCTCTCCAGGCCGCGCGCCCACGCGACCCACGGTGCTGTTTGCTACTGCTAGTCACGAGGCTCCTCAGCGGACCGCCGCGGGTCCCCAACGGCAACGGAGGCAATATCTCCACCTCGTCGCGTTTGGCTAGAGCCGCACCCGAGCTGTTCCTCGCTCGCCGCGAGCCGTTCGAACCTTGCGAGGCAGGGCTGCCGCTAAGTCGCGCTCGCTAAGCGAGTTGGGCACCCCAGGCTCGGACGATATCGCGGACTGACAACATGCCAGTCGCTTCGCTGCCGTCGAGCACGATCAGGTGCCGAAAACCGCCGCGCATCATGGCATTTGCGGCCTCGCCCAACGACCAACTCGGGGTGGCATACACGACATCGGTGGTTTGGTGGTCATGCGCAGTCTCGATGTCGGGATTCTCTCCAGCGGCGATGGAGCGCAAGATGTCGCGCTCGGTGATGATGCCGATTCCAGAACTCTCACCATCGAGAACCACGGCGGCGCCGACGTTTCGCTTAGCCATCACCGCAGCGACCTCGCGAAGCGTATGGCCGGGACCGACGAGAACTACTTCGCGGGTCATCGCACCGGCTACCAACTCATCTTCGTTTACCAGCATGAGCGCACCCTCCCCAATGGCGTCCTGCAGTGACCATTGCACTGCAACGCTGCGCCGTCAATCACAATCGCACTATTGGATGCCGTCAGGTGGATGCCATCAGGCCGATAGAGCCAGAGTCCGAGACACTGGTGACATGAAGCCGGGTTGGAGCGATGCGAAGGCTCTCGTCTTGGCGCTCATCTGGATTCCGTCGGTGCTGTGGTGCGACCGTTTCGTCAACCTGCCAGGGCAGGTTGTTCTCGGCGCGATCACGTGGGCGCTGCTGATCTGGTGGCTCGTTCACGAGACGCCGACCGTACGTGCTCAGACGGCCGTCGTAGTGGTGCTGGCCACCGTGGTCGAGTACGTGTTCTCCGGTTGGCTCGGCGTGTATGTCTACCGACTCGATCACGTGCCCGCTTACGTACCGCCCGGGCACGGGCTTGTCTACCTTGCGGCTCTGGCAGTCGGACGACTACCGGTTGTGCAGCGAAACGCCCGGCTCGCAGTGCGGACCACGATCGTTCTCGCCGGCGCCTGGGCGTTCTGGGGGCTGCTGCTCTCGCCGCGGCACGATGTCCTTGGCTTCTTCTGGTACGTCTGCTTGCTTGGCTTCCTGCGCTGGGGACAATCAACGTTGCTCTATGTCGGGGCGTTCTTTGTCGTGAGCTATCTGGAGATCCTGGGCACAGGTTGGGGTGTCTGGGCATGGCAGCCCGTCGACACGATCATGGGCTGGGTGCCGATGGGGAACCCGCCGAGCATCGCCGCTGGGGGCTATGGCTGGTTCGACCTCTATGCAGTGCTGCTCGCGCCAGTTCTTGTGCGTCGCTGGCGGGTCGAACAACCCGGTGGTGTTGGCCCCTAGGCCAGGGCGGCGATGACGCTGTCGTGCAGTAGGCCGTTGCTCGAGACCCCGCTGCCACGGTCTGGGCCGTCTATGCCATCGACGCCGCTGAACCGCCCGCCGGCCTCGGTGACGATAATCGAGAGCCCAGCTATGTCGTGGAGATTGAGTTCAGGTTCGACCGCGATGTCTACTGCGCCTTCGGCCACAAGCAGGTGGCTGTAGAAATCGCCGTAGCCACGAACTCGCCACACGCCACGGATGAGTTGATCCCATTGCGCTTGTTTGTGTTCTGGTGTCCAGACGACTTCTGAATAACCCAGCGAGGCATCGGATAGTTGCGCGACGCGGGAGACATGAATCTGTCGAGGCGTGGCTGACCCGGGCTCAGTGACGAATGCTCCACCGCCTTTGGCGGCCCACCAGCGGCGGCCCAAGGCGGGTGCCGAAACTACTCCGACCACCATGTCGCCATTGGCGTCCTGCAGGCCGATGATGGTGGCCCACACCGGTACGCCGCGCACGAAGTTCTTTGTGCCGTCAACGGGATCGACGATCCACCGACGCCCGCTGCTCGATCGCAATTCGCCGTATTCCTCGCCCAGAACTCCGTCTTCGGGACGTTCGACCTCGATGAGTTCGCGCAGTGCTCGTTCGACTCCCTTGTCGGCGTCGCTGACTGGGGTGAGGTCGGGCTTGGTCTCGACCACAAGATCACGAGCGTGGAACCGATCCATCGTTATGGCATCTGACCGGTCAGCCATCAGTTGCGCCAAAGCGAGATCGGCCTCGTAGGTCTTTGAAGTCACAGGTAAGACGCTACCGTCGTGACTGTAAGGGCATACGGTCGGTATGTCATTGCTCTCGAGGAGGCGTAAATGTTCTACACCATCGGTGGCCTGCCGCTGCACCCCCTGGTTGTTCATGCTGCCGTTGTGCTACTGCCGTTGGGGGTGCTTGGGGGCTGGCTGATTGCCCTCAAGTCTCGCTGGAATCGCAAGTTCGGCTTCTTAGTGGTCGGCTGTGCATGGGTGGCCGCTGGTTTCGCATTTGTTGCGAAGGAGAGCGGTGAGAAGTTGGCAGTTGTGGTTGGTACCCCGACCCAGCACGTCAGCATCGCCCGCTTTTTGCCATACGGCGCATTCGGCTTTGCGCTCTTGGTCTTGCTGCTGTGGTTCCTTGACCGAATGGGCAGCGACTTGTCGTTGACCGGTCGCAGCCTGCCCGCCAAGTTGGTCGCGGTCGCAACAGCCGTGGCCGGACTCGCACTGCTGTGGTGGGTCTTCCGCGCCGGCGATAGCGGGGCGACCGCGGTATGGACCCCGATCATGAACCACGCGACGCAGAGCGCCACACCAAAGCCCTGACTCCCTCGGCTTGACTCGCACGCAACGCGATCTTCCTCGCTTCAGCCGCGCTCGGTGTTTGTATCGTTCGCGGCCGCAATGCCTTCGGCATGCGCGTCCTCCGTACCCGCTCTACTACGGAGCAATCGGCGCAGCGATTCGAGTCGAGCCGCACCACCCGAGCCCGCGTGGCCTTGTGCGGCCCACAGGTCAAGAGCACACTCGACCTCGTCGTGTGTGCAGCCTCGGGGGCAACCTTCAGTGCCAGCCTCGAGGTCGGGGAAGGCCTTGATCACGCGCTGCGGGTCGACATGCGCCAATCCGAAGCTGCGCACCCCAGGTGTGTCGATTACCCACCCACCTGCCGGAAGTTGAAGTGCCACAGCCGATGTCGAGGTATGACGTCCTCGACCTGTGACGTCGTTGACGCGTCCGATTGCTCGATCGGCATTAGGAACTAGGGCGTTGACGAGGGTCGACTTACCCACACCCGAGTGTCCGAGCAGTACCGACACGCGGCCAGTCAACATTGCGCGCAACGGCTCGATATCGATGTCGCCTGCTTCGTCGCGCCGAGTGACGATGTGCGGAACGTCCAGTGCGCCATAGAGTTCGAGCAACCAGTCGGCGCTCTCGAGATCAGACTTGGTGAGGACGAGCAGCGGGCTGAGCCCTGAGTCGTAGGCCGCGACGAGAACACGGTCAATCATGCGGGGGCGCGGTTCGGGGTTCGCTAGTGCGGTTACCAGGACGAGTTGATCTGCGTTAGCCACGAGCACGCGCTCGATGGGATCGTCGTCGTCTGCACTGCGTCGCAGCGCCGTGAACCGCGGTTCAACGCGGACCACCCGCGCTAGCGTGTCGGTGGCGCCGCTCAAGTCGCCGACTACTGCAACGCGATCACCGACCACTACTCCTTTGCGGCCGAGCTCGCGTGCCTTGACTGCGTAGATCTCGACGCCAGGGTCGGACGGCGTGCCAAGCACGAGTGTGAAACGGCCGCGATCAACGGCGACGACAAATCCTTGCCCGGCGTTGTCGTGACTTGGTCGGTCTTTGCTGCGGGGTCGAGACTTTCCTCGGCCCGGACGAATCCGGACGTCATCTTCGTCGAGGCCGCGGCGGCTCACGCGGGGTTGATCCCGAGCATGGTCTGCCACATCGTCACGAAGTCCGGCAGGGTTTTGCTGGTGGTTGCCACATTCTCGATCTCGACGCCAGGCACCACCAAGCCGATAACAGCTGCGGCAGTTGCCATTCGGTGATCGTGGTAGGTCTGGAAGACTCCGCCGTGTAGTGGACGCGGCCTGATGATGAGCCCGTCATCGGTCTCTTCTACATCGCCGCCGAGTCGATTGATTTCGGTGGCAAGCGCTGCGAGGCGATCAGTTTCGTGACCTCGAAGATGGGCGATACCGCTCAGCCTCGAGGGCGACTTCGCGAGCGCACACAGGGCCGCGAGAATTGGGGTGAGTTCGCCTACATCGCGCAGATCTACGTCAAGGCCTTCGATGTGCTCGCCCGCTGACACGGTGAGTCCGGACGTATCGAGTCGAACACGAGCGCCCATCATGGCGAGGAGCTCGCGTAGCGCGGCACCGGGTTGGGTGGTGAATTCGGGCCAGCCGGGGATGGTGACCCGGCCGCCGGTGGCCATGGCAGCAGCAAGGAACGGCGCCGCGTTGGATAAGTCGGGTTCGACTGTGCGATCAAGCGCTCTGATCGGGCCAGGGCTGACTGCCCAAGTAGCAGATGTGGGTTCAGCAGCATCGACGTCGACCTGCACGCCGTGTTCACGGAGCATCGCCACACTCATGTCGATGTGCGGCATGGACGGGACTGCGTTGCCGCTGTGCCTGATAAGCGCGCCAGTGTCGAACCGCGCAGCGGAGAGCAATAGAGCGCTGATGAATTGGCTCGAGGCCGAGGCATCAACTGTTACCTCGCCGCCGTGGACTGACCCCGTGCCTCTGACAGTGAACGGCAGGGTGCGTCGTCCACCGTCATCGATGGCGACCTCGAGCTTTTCTAGCGCCTCGATCACCGCACCCATCGGCCGGACGCGAGCGCGTGGGTCACCGTCAAAGCGGATGTCGCCATTGGCCAGTGCCGCGACCGGTGGGAGAAACCGCATGACAGTGCCTGCGAGTCCGCAATCTATGTGTCCGGGCCCGGACAGTGGGTGAGGGGTTACCTCGATCTGGGTGCCATCAGCAGATTGCTCAACGGTGGTTCCAAGAGTGCGGAGTGCCTCGATCATCAGGTTCGTGTCGCGGGCGCTGAGCGCGCCGGTGATCACCGATGGCGCATCTGAGAGTGCGGCCAGAACCAAGGCTCGATTGGTCACTGATTTGGACCCCGGTATGCCTAGGTCAGCGCTGATTGGCCCGCTGGCGACCGGCGCCAGCCACGGATGTTCCCCTGCTCCCACGGGGGCAGCCTAGTGGAGGGCCGCGGTGGATCTGGGTCTGTTATCTGTCGGGTTGGCCGGATGCGGCGTTGTCCATACGGCATGCTCGGTGGCATGTGTGGTCGGTACGCGGCGAGCAGAAGCCCAGATGATCTAGTCGAGGAATTCGATATCGCCGCCCTCCCAGAGGTTCGGCTGGCGCCGGATTGGAATGTGGCTCCTACTAAGGACGTCTACGTTGTGGTCGAACGTCGGCCCCGCGACAGTGAAGGTGTCCCCTCTGCTGCAGTGGAACCGACCCGGCAGTTGCAGGTGATGCGCTGGGGGCTCGTGCCTGGCTGGGCGAAGGATCCTGCCATCGGAAGTCGGATGATTAACGCGCGTATGGAGACGGTGCTCGAGAAGCCGGCGTTCAAGCGCGCGTTCGCCAAGCGTCGCTGTTTGGTGCCGGCCGATGGCTACTACGAGTGGTACACCCCGATTGATGGCCCCAAGGGCCGGGGCGGCAGGCCACTTAAGCAACCCTTCTACATCCACCCCGCTGATGGAGGGGTGCTGGCGATGGCTGGGATTTTCGAGTTCTGGCGCGATCCCACCCGTACCGAAGATGACCCGCGGGCCTGGTTAATGACTACGGCTGTGCTGACCACCGACGCCGAGGACGCAGTGGGCCAGATCCACGATCGCATGCCGCTATTTGTCGAGCGCGAGCATTGGGACGATTGGCTTGATCCCGATATCGACGGCAGCACAAGCGATTTGGCTGACCTACTGATACCAGCTTCGACGGGAAAACTCGACGCGTACCCGGTCTCGACCGCAGTGAACAACGTTCGGAACAACGGACCGGACTTGATCCTGGCAGTCGAGTCGGACGGCGATGACGTAGAGAAGGCGCTCGCTGCGCCGAGCGTCGATCTCGCCGATCTGGCCACCAGTGATTCCGAAGACCCTGCCCAGAGACTGTTCTAGCCGTGTCGTCGACACAACGTCACGACGTCGCCACGCCGGTTGGCATCGCTCGGCTGCACGTGTATCAGTCAGTAGCGCCAAGAGCCGTGTTCTTCTTGGGCCACGGAGCCGGGCGCGGGGTCGATACGGCCGACCTCGAGACGCTAGCTGGCGCACTGCCTGGTCTTGGTGCAACCGTGATTCTGGTTGATCAGCCCTGGGTGGTAAACGGTGGCCGGATTGCCCCAGCGCCTGCCACCTTGGATCGAGCATGGTGTGCCGCAGTCGGACAGGCGTATGCAGTCATGCCCGAACTCTCGCTGCTGCCGTTGGTCCTCGGCGGGCGAAGTGCCGGGGCACGAGTTGCCGCCCGCACCGCGGCCGGTCTCGGGGCGGTTGCGCTGTTACTACTCGCCGTCCCGTTGACTCCGCCCTCGGCGCGCCAGGATGCCGACCGGGCTCGGGTTGCGCGCGAAATTCGAGTGGCCGAGCTAGGCCTCGCGCTCAGCATCGGTATCCCGACGGTTGCCGTGCAAGGTGATCGAGATCAGTTCGGCGACGGCCCAGCCCTGCGCGCTGCGGTCGACTCGCAGCTCTCTAGCTGGGCAGCGGCCCGGCTTGAGGTGCTTGCAGTGCCAGGTGCCGACCATTCGCTGTGCGTCCGAGTGCAGGACCGGAATCCGGCCGATGCCCTTGTGGCAGCAGCTGGCCTGACCCTTGCCCACGTACTGCGGTGATGGGCCGGGAATGAAGTTGCCGGGTGGGTTGTTGGGTAAGGCGTCAAGCATGCCTACTTTGGGAGGTCGCGGGTGTTCGTACTTGCCCTCAGTGATAATCCTTCTGACCAGCGTGAGCAGGTCAGCGGCGGCTCCGCACCGGTAGGCTCGCTGATGATGGATAAAAACAGCGGTGCCCTCGATGGCGCGCTCACTCCCGTCGTCGTCGCGAGTGACGAGACCGACGACGAGCGGCGGGCCCGATTCGAGCGCGATGCTTTGCCCTATCTCGACCAGTTGTACTCAGCCGCGCTGCGGCTCACCCGAAACCCGGCCGACGCCGAAGACGTCTTGCAAGAGACGTTCGTGCGGGCGTTTTCGGCCTTTCACCAGTATCAGGACGGTACGAACCTCAAGGCTTGGCTGTACCGAATTCTGACCAACACCTTCATCAACGGTTACCGCAAGAAGCAGCGAGAGCCGCTGCAGTCGACCACCGATGACGTCGAGGACTGGCAGATGGCGCGAGCGCAGTCGCACACATCGACCGGTCTGCGATCGGCTGAGGCTGAGGCGCTCGATCACCTGCCAGATTCAGATGTGAAGCGCGCCCTTGCGTCGATTCCCGAAGAATTCCGGATCGCGGTTTACCTCGCCGACGTCGAAGGCTTCGCTTACAAGGAGATCGCCGAGATCATGGGCACTCCAATCGGAACCGTGATGTCGCGTCTGCACCGTGGGCGTAGCCAGTTGCGTGAATTGCTCCACGATTATGCTCGCGAGCGCGGGCTCATCCCGGCTAAAGCTGTAGCAGGCGGTGAGCGCGAGTGAACGCGGCAGAGCCGGGCGGTGGTTCCTGCCGGGACGTGCTCGATGCAGTGTCGGCATTTCTCGACGGCGAGATGCGCGAGGACGATTGCGCGCGTATGCGCGAGCACTTCCAAGACTGCGGGCACTGCCTTACCGAAGTCGATGCCTATCGTGAGATCAAGGCGCTAGTGGCGCGCTCGTGTGGCTGCGATCCCGTGCCAGATGAGGTGCGCGCTCGAGTGGTGAGTCGACTCAGGTCGGTCACGGTGCAGTGGCAGATCGAGGTTCGCGAGATCTAGTGCGGAAAAATACCTCGTGACATTACTAAGGGCCAACCCGAATCGGGTTGGCCCTTAGTAATGAGGTCAGCTGTCCGTCAGGCGTTGGGACGGTTGCCGTGGTTTGCGCCGTTGCCCTTGCGGGACCGACGCTTGCGACCGCGTTTGCTCATGAGGTGCTCCTGGACGTAAACGGTGAATCAGAGGCGTGATCGCCCCGTGCTTCCGTGAGTGTTTCACACAGTGGAGGCCGAGCGGAAACCGCGGTCTGGACTAGGGAGCCAGGCGACGGTTGACGGCGGCCAGTACCGATCGTGAGACGGCGTCCTCGGCATCGCCACGGACTAGGGCGCTACCGCACAGGATCTGCTCGCCGAGCCGGGGAACCTGCAGACTCAGCACGCAGAGAGCGGCCTCGCGTAGCCCCGCAGACACGATCTGAGCGCTCTCAATCTGCGCGGACATACCCAGCATCTCGCTGAGTGCCGCCAAGGTTGCAGTGGCCACGATCCGCGGCCGATGCGCGAGCGCAGCCGGTCCCGATGCGAGTCCGACGAACACGGAGCCTTCAACAGTCAGGGTCACTTCGACTTCGCTGTCACCGTTTGCACTGGAGACTCTAATACTGGTCAGGGCTGGTCGAGTTGGAGCCGGTTCGGCCGAGGTAAGCACGGTGAGTCTGGGAGCACTTGAGCTAGCCGGTGAAAAATCGGCTGGTTCATTGGCTTCGCCCACCTCCACCGCGTCGTCGCCGATAAGTACAACGCTGACGATCCGGTGGTCAATGTCGAGGTCGAATTGCGCCATCGCGACTGACTGGACATCGCGTACAACCTGCTTGGCAGCCTTGCCCGGCTGCGCGAGCACATGTACCTCGGTCGGGCGGCCATCTGGACCAGTGACCACGCTGGCAGCACGCACCCCGGGGATAGTGCGGAGCGAGTCCTCTAGTTCGGGCAGTAGGCGTAACGCGGTCATGCTTCCTCCGAAAACGCGGTGTCACGGACCACAGTAGAGCCAGCAAGCGCGAATCCGTTCGAGTGGCGCGCCAGATCGCGCATCTGGAAGGTACTGATCGCGCCCTCGTGAAGCCGCTCGGGCTAGCGTTGCGGTAGGTCAGGTGCCGCGTAGGGGTAGGTGAGCCCAGCGATCAGAACTCGCCTGGGTGGTGCGCTTGGTGTGCCACCTGAGCGGACTTGGTTTACTCCTTCGTGATTGGTGCGCTCGGCAGTCCAATCAGCAGCCCAGTTGGGCGTCATACCTGGGACGGGCTCTGGTCCGATCGCGGTCTCGAGACGCTGCGGTCGTGGTGTGGGCTCGAAGCGCGATGGCTCTCCCCGCTCTGCTGCCTGCGACGGGGCTGCCTGCGACGGGGCTGCCTGCGACGGGGCTACCTGCGACGGGGGAGCGCTCGCTGAGTCAGTTGCCGAGGCTGCTTGGTCTACCGCTTGGTCTGCCGCACTGCCTGTGTGGGATGTGCCTGGGTGAGATGCACCAGTCGCAGCCTGCCAGGCGGCGGCGCTCTCCGCGGCTGCGCTGATCGCTGCGCGCTCGGCCACCTCGAGGTTGTCGAGAAGTTCAGGAAGTACCGCGGTGATGTGATCGAGGAGTTCGCGTACTGACTGGCGTTGCCACCAGCGCAGTTCTCTGGCGCGTTGCACGTCGAGTCGGCCCGAAGCTTCGGCGGCCGCGACTGCCAGGTCGAAGGAATCGTTGGCCGGGGTGGGGCGCAGAGCCACGAGAGCATCGATGAGTTGGCTGAAGGCGTCGGATCGATCGGGCGTAGCCAATGTCGCCACCTCCCTTGGGGATTCATCGCAGTTTCGCAGTAGGCGGCGCAGTGTGCGGCGCAACGTGTGACTTCGACCTGATTTGAGGGTAACGGTCGCATCACCGCACGTCAGTACGCGCACGCTTGGTTAGCCCGATCGAGGGATCGAGGCCGCGTTTGCGGTCACGCACAGTGGCCAACGTGGTGCTTTGAGTGAACCTTGACCTAGCTTCTGCACTAAATCCGACATTTCGGGCATCTAGCACTTGACTTACCAGGGGTCACGCCTGTCACAGTAATAAGTGATAACCACATTGGTGTTATCACGCACCGTGCGTGACATCATCAGTGCTGAGCGGGACCTGACATCGGGCGCCTCGCTCGGCTGCATGAAGGAAGCGCACGAACTAAAAGCACGGCTCCATAACTCAATAGCGGCAGGAACGGGATCGGCAGCGCGCGACGCTGACTTGAAAGAGTCGGCAGTTATCTCCACCCCGAACGATCGCGTCCACACTCCAGGTGTGGCGCGTCTCGAAGTGGTGCGTCGCAAGCGGAGCGGAGCATGCACGGGCAATTAGCGGTGCCCGTGACACGCATCGCGAGGAGTTGATCCACCCCCCTATGAAGAAGATCGTGTCAGTTGTCGAGCGCATGCTCGGCGGCGAGTCCGGCTGGAAGTGGTCGTGACTCATGGCCTAGCACTGCGTGCGCTGTCGATCCCGATCCTGCCGATATGAAATCCGTACGGCCCGTCTAGTGAACGGCTCGTCCAGTGCACGGCCCGTCTAGTGGAAGGTGTGAGCAATGCGCGACTTCCCGCTGCGCACGCGACTTTTCATTGTCGCGGTCGCGGTTTTGGGTGCAGTCGTACTTGCTTTGTGTGTCTTCAAGACCTGGCAAGCACATGTCTCTGACACTGAGCTCAACATCAACGCCATCATCACGTTGTCACTGTTAGTACTTGGTGCGGAGGCGTTTTCGGCCGCGCTCGCTCGCAGCGTCGCAACCCGAGAGAACGTCGATATCTCGGTCGGCATGCCGATCGCAATGGCGTCGGTGCTACTCCTAGGCCCGTGGGGTGCGCCGATCGTGGGCGTGATGGTGGCTCTTGAGCCTCGCCCCGTGCCCTGGTTCAAGCGTTCGTTCAATGGTGGCATGAACGTGCTCGCATCCTTCGGTGCTGGCTGGGTCTACGCGATCCTGCATGCCCAACTCTCAGGTCAACAACTGCAGACCTTCCCAACCACGCTGTCCTTTAGCCCGGTCAATGTGTTGATCCCGATGCTCGCTGCCACGCTCACCTTTGAGTTCATCAACGGCATGCTGATGGTGTCGGTTCTCTCACTCGCTGAGAGCGTCTCTCCGTTCCGCATTTGGTTCGGGACGATGTACGAGTCGGCGTTGCCGCTGTTCATCTACTCGATCTTCGGTCTCTTGATCGCGGTGGTGTGGTCGATCGTTGGGCCACTGGCCGCGATCCTCGTCCTCGCGCCGCTCATGGTCGCGCGGTGGGTCTTCACGATGTTCTCGGCTCATCAGCAGGCCTACGAGGCCACGATTCGTTCGCTCATTCAGGCTGTGGAAACCAAGGACGCCTACACGCGTGGTCACTCCGAGCGAGTGTCGCGTGCATCGGTGCTGATCGGTCGTCGTTCTGGAATGCGCGAGGATCGAGTCTCGAGCCTTCGGTACGCGGGCATGCTCCATGACGTTGGCAAGTTGGGTGTGCCCACGCGGGTGCTGCAAAAGGCCGGCAAACTTAGCGATTCTGAGTTCGACGCGATCAAGGAACACCCAGCCCGCGGCCATGACATCGTCAAGAACCTGGACTTCTTGGGTGAGGCGATTGCTGGCATCCACTATCACCATGAACGCATGGATGGACGCGGCTATCCCGAAGGCTTGACCGGTGACCAGATCCCCGAGTTTGCCCGGATCATCGCTGTCGCCGACGCATTTGACTCAATGACCACCACACGTTCCTACCGTGGCGCTCGCAGCATCGACGATGCGATCGGCGAACTTCGGCGATGCCAGGGCACGCAGTTCGATCCAGTCCTCGTGGAAGCGCTTATCTCGGCGCTCGAGGCCGACGCCTGGGAACTTGCCGACACTGGCGATCAAGTGCAGCCGCACCACTCATCGCCAACGTATGCCAGCGATCACGACGACCCGACCGTGTCGCGCGAACTCGGGCTGGGTGGTCCGATCCTGGTGCCGGACGACGTATCCGAGCTCGAGGGCTGGATGGGCGAGATATACCAGCGTGACGTCGAGGGCCCGGTATGACCCGCCCGGTCGACGGCCGCCCCTCGAATCCGCTGCTTGTTCTTGCCGGGCTCGTCGCTGTTGCCAGTATTGCGATGACTGCAGCGCAAGGTGTCGACGTCAGCGTCCTTGCTGTCAGCGCTGCGTTCGCGGTCTTCATTGCTATCGGCGAGGTCTTGCGCATCACCCTTCCAGGTGGTCGTCAGGCCGCACCGATCGCATCCGCAGGCGCGCTGGCATTCGCGTTCATGGTCAACTTCGGCGACCGTCCGATGTTGTACGGGGCCGCATTTGCAGTCACTGTGGTCACGATCGGCTCCGTTGCGGGAGCTCTGCCGCAGACCTTCTTCTGGCGCGGACTCCACCTGGACGAGTTGGCTCGGCGAGTGCTCACCACCGGTGTTGCGGCGGTGGTCTTCCGGTCCTGGCTAGCGCCAAACCTCGGGGCCGAGCCTGATCCAGCAACATTGGCCCTGCTGATGACCCTGGTCGCGACCTGTGTCGTGGCGATGGATGTCGCGCTGGCCGCGGCGGTGCGTTCTGCTCAGTCGCGCTCACCGTTCCGAACTGCCCTTGTCGACGAATTTCGGGCCTCGATTGGTCTGAGCTCGGCTGTTGCTGCCACCGGAGTGCTGATCGCGCTGACTGCTCAGACCATGAGCTATTGGGCCTTGCCCGTCTTTGTAGTACCGCTGCTGCTGACTCAGTTCTCTTACCGTCGCTACGCGACCATTGATGACACCTACAAGCAGACAATGCGCTCGCTGTCCAAGGTGACCGAGGTTGGTGGCTACACGGGCACTGGGCATTCGAGTCGGGTGAGTCGGCTTACGGTGACCATCGGTCGCGAGTTGGGTATCAGCGAGCGAGGGCTCACCGATCTTGAATATGCGGCGTTGATGCATGACATTGGTCAGTTGTCGCTGCCTGAGCCGATCGCTAGCGGTGCCACCACCCTGGTCGCGCCCGATGTGCAGAAGCGGATTGCGCGCTTCGGAGCAGAAGTGATCCGACAGGCTGGCGTGCTCGACCTCATCGCTGACATTGTCGAGCGCCAGGCCGACTCCTACCGCAATACGCAGGGTGTGGTCGATGCGAGCCTGCCGATCGGCAGTCGAATCATCAAGGCGGTGAACGCCTACGACGATTTGGTGGGTGCCTCGCTCGAATCCGATCGCATGCTCCAGGCGATCGAGCGGCTGCGCATTGGCGCAGATCGCGAGTATGACCCCGAAGTGATCGACATCATGGCGGGCATCATCGACCGACAGATCTCGCGTACATACGTGTGATGGGCCATCGCGCTCGTTGAGCGTGTCAGGATGGGGGCGTGACCTCGTCGAGTGAGACTCCCCAGCCTGGTTCCGATTCAATCTCCGCCGCCTCCGAGGTAACTGTGGGCTCAACCGCCGACCCGACACCTAGCGAGTTGCGAGACCGCGCCGGGTACATCTCGACTGAGGTTCGCGCCGAGATGGTGGCCAACGTCATCTCGGTCGTAGCTTCTCCTGAGGATCACGTGGTGCCTGGTGACATGCTGCTGCTACTCGAGTCCATGAAGATGGAGATCCCCGTCCTGGTCGAAGCTGGCGGTGTAGTGGCCGAGATTCGGGTCCAGGTCGGCGACGTCGTGCAAGAAGGCGATGTCCTGGTAGTGCTGAGCAGCCCTGATCCTCGCGCGTATCCGGTCCGTCGCGACTCACGGCCGCGCCCGTCGAAGTCCTAGCCAGTGGCCCCAAACGCTTAAGCATTGCGCGTTGCAGGCCGAAGAACCAAGGGTGACGCAGACATTCGAGCCCGAGTTGTCCAATTTTCTGGCGTCCGCGGCAGTAGAGGCAGATGCTCACGCCTTGGCAGCGCAGCGACCCGTGTCCGTCGTCCCATTTCTGCGCGCCCTAGTCGAGACCAGCGGCTCTGACCTGCACTGCAAGGTTGGCTCGCCCCCGCGGGTGCGTGTCGACGGGGTATTGCGCAAACTCGACGTACCAGACCTGCGACCCGAGGACACCGAGCACTTCGTTCGCGAGGTACTTCGGGCCGACCTCGTCGCTGAATTCGCCCGCACTCACGAGGCTGACTTTGCCTACAGCATCGACGGTGTCGGCCGGTTTCGTGCCAATGTCTTTCGCCAGCGTGGCAATGCCGGACTCGTCTTTCGCCGTGTCTCGGTTGGGGCCATCGCGTTGGAAGATCTGGGCTTACCTGCGGTGCTGGGCCCGCTATCACTCGAGCCGCGCGGATTAGTGCTAGTGACCGGCCCCACAGGCTCGGGTAAAACGACGACTCTCGCGGGAATGCTCGACAACATCAATACGCACCGTGAAGCGCACATCGTCACGATCGAGGATCCGATCGAAGTGATCCATGTCGACAAGCTTGGCATGATCAATCAGCGCGAGGTACGCGTTGATACACAAGACTTCGCTACGGCCCTGCGGGCCGCAATGCGGCAGGACCCCGATGTCATCCTCATTGGCGAGATGCGCGACCACGAAACTGTGAAGGCCGCACTGTCGGCTGCCGAGACCGGCCACTTCGTGATGTCCACTCTGCACACGACCGATGCGCAGGAGACGATCACCAGGGTCATCGACTTCTTCCCGCCGCATGAGCAAGCCCAAGTGCGGCTGGCCCTTGCGGGTTCGCTGCGTGGCATCGTCTGTCAGCGTCTGGTGCCTAGGGCCGACGGCCAAGGACGCTGCGTGGCGATGGAGATCTGCATCAACACTGGGCGCGTTGCCGATTCGATTGCCGACCCCGACAAGACAAGTAACATCCGTGCTCTTATCGCCGAGGGCGGCTTCTACGGTATGCAGACTTTCGACCAGCACCTCACTGTGCTGTTCCGCGACGGCGTGGTCACCCTGGATGCGGCACTCGCTGCCTCGACGAGCCCGCACGATCTGACCGTGGAACTTCGTCGGCTGGGTCTCATTTCCTGACGAAGGGCCAGGCCTCTAGGCTGCCGAACGTGAACTCGGACTTGTCGCCAGCACTCGGTGACAGCGCAGATCTCACCTTCACGGTGGCCGAATCCGATACTGCCGCCGCTCTCGGTAGCGGTGATGTCCCTGCCCTCGCCACGCCTCGCTTGCTTGCTTGGCTCGAGGCCGTGACCCTGGCTGCGCTGGCTCTGCCAGCCGCTGGCGGAGTCACTAGTCTCGTGAGCCGGGTCGAGATCGAACATCGTGCGGCCTCTCCGGTAGGCGCGGAAGTCGTCGTCCATGCGTCGGCCTGCTTCGTCGACGGTCGGCTCGTGCGTTTCGAGGTGGCTGCAGAGCAGACCGTGCGGGGCAGCACATCACTTGTGGCAACTGGGCAGATCACCCGAGTACTGGTCGACCGAGCACGCTTCCTTGCCCGGTTATGACTCGCTGACCGCTCGCCTGGACACCAGCAGCCGCACCGATGGCGCAGGCTCCCAATCGCGTTCGGGTAACCGCTCGAAGCCGAGGTGAGCGTAGAGACCAAGCGCTGCCACATTGTTGTCGATCACACTAAGGACGATCCAGTCATCGCCACATTGCCGTGCTTGCTCTTCGCAGGCGACCACTAACGACTGCGCTACACCAGTGCCCCATGAATCGGGGTGAACCCCGAGGTAGCGGAATTCAGTCTCGCCGACCACTGCTACCTCGGCGTGCCTACTACCTGCGCGCGCGATGGTGACGGTACCGACCAGAACACCCTCGCGCACCGCGACGAGCACCAAGGAATCGTCGACTCGGCCAGCCACATCGCGCAGGACCACGTCGTATCCGCGATCACCGACCAGCAGCCCACCTTCACGGTATGCCGTCACGACGAGATCACCTGCCGCCGCATACTCGTCGGCCCGGGCGGGCCGTACCACCACAGGTGCTGAGGGTGACTTCGCTGACTGCCGCACTGTGCCGTCCCCTCTGGTGTGTTTCCTCTAGTGATTCCCTCTGATGTGATCCTGCGCCGCCATCGGCTGCAGACCACCAGCCGCACTTCAGCCGTGCCTCGACGTCAACTGCGGATATCGGTTCCGTCGATCCAGATGCGTTGCGGGATGAGGTCGTCGGACCACCAGACAAGATCGGCGCGCGCATCGAGCTCGAGCACTCCGATGTCGGTGCGTGCTAGCACTTGTGCGGGGCTACGAGTCGCGGCGTCAAGCGCCTCCGCGACGCCTACCCCTGACAAGACAGCGCCTCGCACAGCCTGATCGAGGGTGACGATCGCCCCAGCGATGGTGCCGTCATCGCGTCGCGGTAATCCGTCTTCGACCGTGACCTCGACACCGCCGAGATCGTATCTGCCAGAAGGCATTCCGGTTGCCGAGATAGCGTCGGTGACAAGTACTACGCGGCCAGGTGCAGCGCGGAATGTTAGCTCACAGATCTGCGGCGCAACATGTTGTAGATCGGCGATCAGGCCGACGGAGAGACGCTGATCAGTAAGTGCTAGCCCGATGATTCCGGGCTCACGATGACCTAGATGCGGCATGGCATTGAACAGGTGAGTGATCATCCTGGCTCCGGCATCGGCACCCGCGAGCGCCTGCGCGAAGTCTGCATTCGTATGTCCTAAAGACACGACGACGCCGGCTTGGGTGAGTCGCTTGATTGCCTCCAGTGCATGCGATCTTTCCGGTGCCAGGGTGACGAGGGTGAGAGTGTCGCCACCTGCCGCGATCAGTGCCTCGATGCTCGCGGCAGTGGGGTCAAGCATGAGCGACGCGTCGTGTGCACCGCAGCGCGCGGCCGACAGGAAGGGCCCTTCGAGGTGCACTCCGAGGACCCGCGCACCCCCAGCGACATCGTCCTCGCGATACTCGCTCGCACGTGTTAGCGCCGCAGCGAGGTGGCCGACTTGTGCCGTGATGAAGGTCGCGAGGAAGCTCGTGACACCGGTCTGCGCAATGCGCAATCGAGCGTTCGCCCACTGCTCGCGTGTACCCGACACGAAGTCAACGCCAGCAAAACCATTGACCTGCAGATCGATCATTCCGGCAGTGAGAATGCCTGTGCTTAGGGCGATATCGGCCACGCCCGCGCCGTGTTCAACAACGCGGATGCGACCATTTTCGATGCCGACACGGCCGGGCCCGCTGAGGTGTCCATCGATGAGAAGTTGCGGTGACGAGATCGTGAACACTTTCGACCTCCCATGGCTCGCAGCACTTTCGGCGAGCGTAGTCGATGCGCTCGTGGCTCGACGTGTCCTGGCTCCATGTACCTGTTGGGACCACAGCCCGATAGCGTTGCAGCATGGCTAGGTTCGATGAACTCGCGCGTGAGCGCACAGACCTGTCCGATGCCGACGTCGAGCATCTGCGCGCGTTGGTCGCAGATTGGACCCTGCTCGCCGATCTTGGCTTCGCGGACCTCGTTTTGTGGCTACCGACTTGGCATGGCGGCGGGTTCGTTGCCGCTGACCAGGTTCGACCGACGACTGGGCCCACTGGCATGTTCGATGACATCGTGGGTCAGTACGCTGCGCGTGGACGTAGGCCGCTGCTCGACCGTGCTGCAGCCAACCGCGCTGTGATCTCCGAAAGTGATGCAACTTCGACTGGCTCTGTCGAGGCAATTCCCGTTGTCCGTGCTGGTCGGCTCCTAGCGGTCATCGAGAGCCACTCGGCGCTGGCTGGCCGCACGAAAGGTCGGCTTGAGTCGGCCTATCTCGAGGCTGCGGACGAGTTGGCAATGATGGTGGTTGAGGGCACCTTCCCGCCCGCACAGCCGTTGGCCCGCACGGGTTCGCCGCCGCGGGTAGGTGATGGGTTCGTCCGGCTCGATCCAGCTGGCATCGTTTTGTTCGCGAGCCCTAATGCGCGCTCGGCATACCATCGGCTCGGACTTGCAACCGATGTCGTTGGCACGGATCTGGCTCGTACTAGCGCGAAGTTGGCACGCCGCCCGGGGCCGGTTGACGAGGCGTTGGCTGCAGTCGCGGCCGGTCGCGCGGCTGGTGGCGCCGAGATCGAGAACGCCAATGCGATTGTGACGCTGCAAGGTGTGCCGCTCTACCGCTCGGGCAAGCACACCGGCGCAGTGGTCCTTGTGCGCGATGCCACCGAAATTCGACTACGCGACCGACAACTGTTGTCCAAGGACGCCACGATCCGCGAGATCCATCATCGGGTGAAGAACAACCTGCAAACCGTTGCCGCCTTGCTGCGTTTGCAGTCGCGCCGGATCACCAGCGATGAGGCTCGGGCAGCGCTCGATGAGGCAGTCCGCAGGGTAGGCGCGATCGCGGTGGTGCACGAAACGCTGGCGCACACACCCGGTGAGAAGGTCGACGCCGACGAGGTGGCGGATCGGATCGTTGCTCTTGTGCGAGACATGTCGTTGACGTCGAAGTCGGTTTCGGTGACCCGCACAGCGCCGTTTGGAATCCTGCCCGCCGATGTGTTGACACCACTTGCGATGGCGCTAGGGGAACTACTTCAGAATGCGGTCGATCACGGTTGTGGCGCGCCGGTGCGGCTCACCCCGAGTCGCGAGGGCCATGACCTCGTGGTTGAGGTTGTCGATGAGGGTCCGGGGATTGGCTTGGAGGTCGACCCATTTTCCACCGGACGTCTTGGCTTGCAGATCGTGCGAACCCTGGTGCTGGAAGAACTCGGGGGGCAACTTGATATCACTCGAGGTCCAGATGGGGCGGGCACTGTGGCCAGGATTTCGATCCCGCTACCTGACTAACTGGCGGGGGGCTAACTGCGCTGGGATGTACTGGCGAGCGGTCTGACTGACACTGGTACTGCCAGTTACAAGTGACGGACTACAGGCCAGCGCGTGCGGCGCGTGCGCGAGCATTCCGACGCTTAAGGGCGCGTCGCTCATCTTCGGAAAGTGCGCCCCAGACACCTGCGTCTTGGCCGCTCTCTAAGGCCCAGGTCAGACAGCTATCGACGACCTCACAGCGACGGCAGACTGCCTTCGCCTCCTCAATCTGCATGAGGGCGGGGCCAGTGTTGCCGATCGGGAAGAACAGCTCGGGATCTTCATCCCGGCATGCCGCCCGGTGGCGCCAGTCCATTGCTCAGCCTCCTGCAGGGCCAACTCGGGGGAGTTGGCACGTTCGTATCTTCGCCCCGAATCCGCGCTCGCGCCTTGTGAACGCAGTCACGAACTCGAGATCCACCCGTTCTGGACCAACCCTGGTGAGGGCGGCCACCACTAACGGGGGGATGGATTGCGGTCCATTGCGTCGCAATCAACACTGCAAACCCTCACATATCCCGGGCAGCATGTCCAGACCCATTTGTGCTCGTGTGCAGGTCAGGTGCCGCGAAAGCCCTGTGCCAGGAGGTCGCGGCGCGATGTTGGAGATCGGCAAAGTCCGGTGCCCGTGGGCGGTATGCCCGAACTACACCACAATGCCGAGGGCCGCCGGGACCGATCGCAATGTGACCGACGACACAGTGCCCGCGGCCTCGCCATCGATCTGCAAATTGGTGGGTCGACTCGCGGAAATGCGCAGTTCAGCTTGATCATGCAGCGTGAGGAGGCCGCCGAACGGATACCGCGAGCGCTGACGCAGCAACATCCGCTGTACATGGCTCAAGGTGTGCAGCACCGCCAGGCTCCGGGGTGCGAACAGGTCAAGGCCTGAGTCGTACGACGCACGCGGGCAGGGGTCGACCGCGAGCGGCCCGAGGTAAGTCCAGGGAGACGAGTTCTGAACCACGGCCAAGAAAATACCTGGCACATCCGCAACTCCCGGACGACTCACAGTCAGTGCAGGCTCATGTCGTTCTGTCTTGACGAAGTACTGGGTCAGCGCGGTGGTGAGGTATCGCGCGGGGGAGGCGACGATGCCGCGCTCTCGTTGTCGTTCCATCGCCTCGATGATCTCGGCGTCGATGCCGAGTCCGGCATTGCAGACGAACCAACGTTCGATGCCGTCGTAACTAGCTAGGCCCAGGCCAATAGTGCGGGTGCGCTTGTGCTCGAGCGCCTCGATCACCGCGCTGGTTGCCTCGACCGCATCCTCGGGCAGCCCGACGCTGCGGGGGAAGACGTTGGCGCTGCCACCTGGGATCGTCCCGAGTAGGGGCACGTCATGCCCGGGGCCATCAGCGAGGAGGCCGTTGATCACCTCGTTGATCGTGCCGTCGCCGCCAAGGGTAAGAACCACGTCGAGTTGGTCGTGCCGGGCCTGACGCGCCAGATCGATCGCGTGCCGACGATGAGTGGTGTCGACGACGTCGAGGTCGATTGAGTTCGACAGCGCATGGATGATCACATCGCGAGTGCGGGCACTGGTGGAGGTGGCATTCGGGTTCACCACCAGGAGCGCACGCATGTCTGGAGACTACGTTGTCGCTGTTGTCGCCTGCCATGTGAGCGTCAGATTGCCTGGTCTGGCAGGGTTGCCAGCATGAGCGAGGACGTAGATCGGGTCGAGCCGCCAGATTCCGCGGCGCGCCCAGCAGCGCTGATGGTGGCGATTGCCATCGCTGCCCTGGAGACGCTTGGCGCAACCGCCTACGCGATCAGCATTGGTATCGCAGGCGCGCACAACCTTTCCAGTGTCTCTGTCCCAGTGGTCGAACTCGTCATCTACGTGGTCTTCGCACTGGGCATAGGTCTGTGCACTCGTGCGCTGTGGTTGAAGCGACGGGGCGCGCGCACCCCGTTCGGCGTTGTGCAATTGTTCGCGCTAGTGGTGGGTTACACGCTGATGCAGGGTGATGGAGACCTAGTGCATCGGATCGGTTGGGTGGTTCTCGGCGCTGGAGTTGTTGGGATCGCGACTGTGCTGAGCCCTGCTGTCGGCGAATCGCTCACCACCTGAGCCAGGTAGGTGTTGCTCGATGCGGCTCAGCCGTCGTCGGAAAGTCCTACTCGCAGTGATGCGAGTGACTTCGCGAGAAGGCGTGAAACATGCATCTGCGAAATCTCGAGTTCAGCCGCGATCTGGCTTTGCGATAACCCTTGGAAGAATCGCATCGCAAGGATCTGACGCTCACGCTCTGGAAGAGCAGCGAGCAGCGGTTTCAGTGATTCGCGGTACTCGACACCTTCGAGATCGGGGTCGACGAAGCCGAGACGATCTGCCATCGAACTTCCGCTGTCGTCATCTCCGAACTGGGCATCCAGACTCGTGGTGCTGTAGGCAGCAGCGCCTTCAATGCCTTCGATCACATCATCCTGGGAGATGCCAAGGTGCACTGCGATCTCATTGATTGTCGGGGACCTTCCGGTGCGCTGTGACAGTTCACCGGTTGCCTGCCCGATGGAGAGTCGAAGTTCCTGTAACCGGCGCGGAACTCGAATTGCCCAACTCTTGTCGCGGAAATGGCGCTTGATCTCGCCGACGATCGTGGGCGTAGCGAACGTGGAGAACTCGAAGCCGCGGTCGGGCTCGAATCGGTCAACAGCCTTGATTAAGCCGATAGTGCCCACTTGCACAAGGTCTTCCAGCGGTTCGCCGCGATCACGGAATCGGCGGGCGAGGTAATTGACCAGTGGCAGATGCAGAGTGACCAGAGAGTCGCGGGCCCGAGAGTGGGCGGGATCCTGGGCGGATGTCGTGGCCAGGATGCCGAGGAGCTCGCGTTCACGCTCCCGCTCGGCGTCGCCCCAACGCGAGGCGATGCGTGCGCTGGGAAGAAGGTCAAGCGAGTCCAAGTCGCTGGAGTCCAGGTCGTCTGCGGCAGCATCAGTCTCGTCGCCGTCGGTGGGGTCGTCGGTGGAGTCGTCGGTGGAGTCGTCGGGCGACTTCGAACTCGGGGTCATACGTTGACCGTGTTGGCGCTCGCACTCGGGCTGGTGCTCGCGGAGGTACGCAGCAGCACACTCACGAGTTGACCGTCGACACTTGCCGCGACGTTGTCGACGAGTGCGGTGATGACGGCCCAGGCGAAGGTGTCGGTGCGCGGCATGGTGCCGGTGAGGGTGCGCGCCGACATCGTGATCTCCAGGCCACTGTCGGGCAGCGGGAGGAACTCGCACAGCAAGTCGGCGCCTGGCTCAACGTCGGCGATCAACATTGCCGCCACCTCGTCAACCGCTAGGCGCACGTCTTCAAGGCGGTCGATGCTGAAGTCAAGACGTGCGCATGTGGCCGCCGCGGCGGTGCGCACCAGCATTACCCAGGCGGCTGACGCCGGGATAGTCAATCGAATGGGTGTACTCACGCGTGAAGGCTAGTGCGCTGTGGTGTTCGAAGCCACGGTTGTGGCAGAACCGGCAAGATCGGCTAGCGCTTCGCCGGCGAGGCGGTGCACTGTCCACTCGTCCATGGGCACCGCGCTGATGGCTGAGTAGAAGCCGAGTGCGGGCTCATTCCAGTCCAGCACTGACCACTCGAGTCGTTGGTATCCCCGCTCGAGGCATACCTGTGCAAGTGTGGCCAGCAGTTGTTTGCCGTATCCACTGCCGCGCAACTGTGGCCGCACGTACAAGTCCTCGAGGTAGACCCCGTGGGTGCCTGTCCAGGTGGAGGTGTTGAGGAACCACAAGGCGAAGGCAGCAAGTGCGGTACCACGTTCGGGGTCGGGGAACTCGACAACGTGGGCGTACGCCGCTGGCGCCCCGCTCGGCGTGACCGATGGCATGTCGGTGGCGCTGGAGCCGCCGAAGAGCACGGCAGTGAGTTGTTCGACCGTCGACTCCACTTCTGCAAGGGACTTCTCGTACTCGGCCAGTTCCCGGATCAGTTCGAGGATCTCGGGAACGTCAGCTGGAGTCGCTGGGCGGATTCGGCCTGTCATCGGGGTAGTGGTCACCGGCTCATTCAACTCCTCTGTCGTTCGTTGAGGCGATTCGCGGTAGGCGTGCGCCTAGGTGCCGTAGCGTCGCGCTCATGGGCGAGATCCACATCCGGCTGGGGCACCCCGACGACTCGGCACGGATCGCGGTCATCCAACGCGCGAGTCGAGCCGCTGCGATGCCGTGGCTTCCGGTCCTCCACACTCCGGTGCAGGAGTTTGATTTCTTCAGCGGCTTGGTGGAGTCGACGACGACCTATGTCGCTGAAGTTGGTGGAGCTGAGCTGGGTGGAGATGTGGTCGGCTTTGCCATCGTCGATGCAGCTGGCACCGAACTCGAGCACCTCTATCTTGACCCGAGTTTTCGTCGGGTAGGTATCGGCAGCGCGTTGCTCGCTCGTGTCCGCGAGACATTCGACGGGCCGCTTGAACTCTGGGTTTTTGCTGACAACGTCGATGCGCGGGCGTTCTATGCAGCGCATGGGGCGCAGGAGTTGTTCAGCACCGATGGCTCAGACAATGAAGAGAGGACACCCGATGTCCGCCTGCTACTTCCGCGGCTTCGTTGACCGGATCTCACTGCACTGGTGTCACGGCGCAACCAGCCAAAGCACCGGTAGCCCGATCATGATGACCGCAGTGGCGATCAGGGTGCCTTGCGACCATCGCCCGCTTCGCCAGTTGCCCATGACCTTGTTGCTTCGAGCAAGCCGCCAGACAATCACCAAGAGCAAGGGTGCTGTGAGGCCGTTGAGGATCGCGGCCAGGTAGAGAAAGTGCATGGGATTGATGCCTGCGTAGTTAAGGACGAGGGCAACCAGGATCGATCCAACGATGACGGCGTAGAAGGCACGGGCCTGCCCCGGCCGACGTTCCAGGCCCTCTTTCCAGCCTGCTGCTTCACTGACCGCGTAGGCGGTCGATCCAGCGAGAACGGGTATTGCCAGCATTCCGGTGCCAACAATTCCGAGCAGGAACAGCACGCTGGCGAATCGTCCAGCGAGCGGTTCGAGTGCGGATGCGGCCTGCTCAGCGCTCGAGACTTCCGTGATGCCATCGGCGTGGAGGGTGGCTGCGGCTGTTGCCATGATTGCGAACATGATGATGACGGCGGACGCCATACCGGCTGCGACATCGCCGCGCATCGCCGCAAGATGTTTGGCCGACACATCGGGCTCGCCGCCAGCCTCAGCTTCTGCCTCCTCTGCGGCCTGCCAGAAGAACAGGTAGGGCGAAATCGTCGTGCCGGCTAGGGCTATCAGGGCCACCATCGTGGTCTTGCTGAAGACCACGTGAGGCAGCAGGGTCGAGGTCATGACATCCGACCAATTCACATGCGCCACTGCAAGCACGCCCAGGTATGCCAACAGGGACAGGCATAGCCAGCGGAGGAAGCGAACGTAGCGGTGATAGGGCACTAGCACTTCGGTCACTGTGATGCCGATGGCAAAGCCGAGGACTCCGACTGCTTGCGGCACGGGTACGAGCAGTCGGAGGGCGGCCGCCATTGAGCCAAGGTCAGCTGCAACGTTGAACGAGTTTGCGATTGCCACCGCAGCCACGGCTATCAGCAGTACGGGTCGCGGCATGTGCTCTTTGATGAGTGCGGCCAAGCCTTTGCCAGTGACCAAGGCCAATCGCGCACACGACTCCTGAACGGCGAACGCGAAGGGGAACAGTGCGGGGGATGACCACAGCAGGCCGTTGCCGGCCGTGGCCCCCACCTGCGAATAGGTGCCGATACCGGATGGATCGTCGTCGGCAGCGCCGGTGACCAAGCCTGGGCCGAGCCGCCGGAAATATCCGCTGCCCCAGAGCCGCTGCCGGCGTGGGTGGTGGATCCGCGGCCAACTCATGTCCTCATTGTGGCCGCTATGGACGCGCTGATTTGGACAACGAGGAACTATCGACATGTGACGACGACGGGGCCTTATGGCTGCCGGATTCGCAAGCGAGATAACCAGATTGATGCGCGAATTGCTTGACCGCCATGTCATACGTCTGTCTTGCCTCGCATTTGACGGTGACGATTGACCTGGCTTGTCGGCATTTAGATAGAGGTGGCTGTCAGATCGATAACGGCACCCTTCGTCGGCGTTTGCGGGAGTGGCTGCCAGTTCCTGGAGTCGCTCGATTCGGCACGGTTGTCTCCGAGGAGGAACAGTCGGTCCGCTGGCACCTATGTCGCCGTTGACTTCTTCATCTTGGCTCGTCCACGCTGCGAGCATCGGCTGCTCAATTGATCGCGCGCGGGTGGGCTGGCTAGACTGCGGGCTCCAGGATCTATCGGAGGCGTTCGGTCTCCCCCCCATGACGATCAAAAAGCAGGAGAAGGTACATGGACAGGAACCACGTTCGAGTTGCTACCTACGACGTTCGCGAGGGCCTAGTCGCTCAGGTTGCCGAACTCGCCCAGGGCCCAGGCGGCATGTTGGAGATCTACCACGGCCTGCCCGGATTCCGCAGTTATGCCCTCCTTGAGGTTGACCCGGTCACCTGCATCTCGGTCTCGATCTGGGAGACGCACGATGAGGCAGAGGTCGCTGTGAACGAGGCTGCAACTTGGGTCGCTACGCACCTCGGTTCGCGCATCGAGCGCACCTCCAATGTCGTTGGCGACTCGATCTTCTGGGACGGCGTCGCTAGTGATCTGCAGGTTGGCGATCTCGACGCGGTGACCACGGACAAGGCAAACCACGTTCGTTACGCGAGTTTCCAGGTCACTGAGGGCGTCGTTGCCCAGGTCGCCGAATCCGTCATGGCGCCGGGCGGTATCCGTGAGATCTTCAGTTCGCAGCCTGGCTTCCGCGCCTATTCGCTCATTGAGGTCGACCCGATCAACTTCTTGTCCATCACCATCTGGGACAGCCACGAAGAGGCTGAGAAGGCTACTAGCACAGGCGCTGAGTGGGTTGCGACTCACTTGTCACACCGCGTGCACCGTACGGTGAACTTCGTTGGCGATGCGCTGTTCTGGGCCGGCATCGGCGGCCTGCCCACCGCCTGAACTAAGCAAAGTGGACCCGGACGCGACAACGCGTCCGGGTCCACTCTCGTTTATGCGCGTGTCGTTTACGCAGATGTCTGGCGCCAAGCCTGATTCGGATCAGAGTCAGGTGGCGGGTTGGTGCTTGACGGGCCAGATCGTGTGTTCGTCCTCAACACAGTCGGTGAGATTCGCGGTGGCAATCTTCGCCCCGAGCAGGTTCGCGCCGCTCAGGTCGGCTCCCGACAGGTTCGCGTTGAAGCCCATCACTTCGGTGAGGTTGGCGCCGCGGAGGTTCGTCCGATTCGCTCTGGTCTCGGAGAGGTCAGCGGTTGAGACGTTGGCGCCTGATAAATCGGCATCCGATACGTCAGCAGCCGACAGGTTCGCGTGAAACATGTTGGCCCCGCTCAGGTTCGCGCGGCGCATATCGACTGCCGAAAGATTCGTCTCCGACAGGTTGGCACCGGCAAGCTCTGCCCCTGCGAAGTCGCCTTGAAAGCAGTTGGCACCCGAAAGGTCTGCCCCGGCGAGTAGTGCAGCGTCAAGGCGTACGTGCGAGAGGTCGGCGCCGCTGAGGTCGGCGGTGAAGCCGAGTTCACGCGCTTGCACCCAGGTATTCCACTCGGCTGAGCCGGACATGATGAGCAGTACCTGCGCATTATCAGCCATGTGCCGCAACCTACTGCAATTGTTGATTTTGGGCCATGCCCCAAACTTCCGGGAGCCAATCCCGATTTGAGCCAATCCGAGCCGGCGGGCGGCGACGCGGCCGTGACCGCTGCGGCGCGAAGCCCTCGGGCGCGTACGCTCGGGGAGTGCTTGGGAATCCGTCGGTCGCCCCATCGGTGCACCCTCGATCTGCGCCCCCGCAGTCAGATGACTCACGCCAGATCACGAGCACCAGGTTTCGACCCGACGTTGAGGGCCTGCGTGCGATCGCTATCGCGGCGGTGGTGGGCTATCACGTCGGGTTGCCCTTTGTACCGGGAGGCTTTGTCGGGGTCGACATCTTCTTCGTGATCTCAGGTTTTCTGATCACTGGTTTGTTGGTCAGAGAGGTGCAAACCACTGGCCGCATCTCACTTGCTCGGTTCTGGGCCAGACGTGCGCGGCGTTTACTGCCCGCGGCGACGTTGGTGCTGGCCGTTGTAGGTGTGCTGGCCTTCTTGTTGATCCCTGCTCTCGATCACCAAGCTGTCGGGTTCGACCTAGTCGCGGCGGCCTTCTACGTGTCGAACATCCGCTCTGCGATCCAGGCCACCGACTACCTCGCAGCAGACTCGAGTCCAAGCCCGGTTCTGCACTTCTGGTCGCTTGGAGTCGAGGAGCAGTTCTACCTGTTCTGGCCGGTGCTGATCTTGGTGATCGCGGTCGTAGTGGCCTTGCTGCGCCGCCGATCGGCTGCGACGGTCGCTCCTCGGGGTACATCGACGGGGCACATCGCGGCAGTGCTCGTGGTGCTGGGCGTCGCATCGTTCGTCTTATCGCTGCGGCTCACCGAACGGATCGAGCCCTGGGCCTTCTTCGTGATGCCAACGCGCGCATGGGAATTTGCGGTCGGCGGTCTGCTCTCTGTCGGAACGGTGAGCATCGCGCGACTCCCACCAGTAGTGCGGAGCGTGACCGGCTTGGTGGGATTCGTAGTCCTGATTGGATCGGTTGGGCTGATCAACTCTGATGTGGCCTACCCGGGCACCGCAGCGCTCTGGCCCGTTCTCGCGACGGGCGCGATCATTGCTGCTGGTGCTGCGCCAGCAGCTCGCCCAGTTGGTGTTCCGCTTCTCTTATCGTCCTGGCCGCTCCGAGCATTGGGGCGGCTGTCCTACTCGTGGTACCTGTGGCACTGGCCGGCTTTGGTACTCGCCTCCTCAGCCCTTGGCGTGCTCTCGGTTCCAGCGAGGCTACTGATCGCACTACTGGCGCTCGTGCCTGCTGCGCTGGCGTATCGGTTTGTCGAGCGCCCGCTGCATCACCACCCAGCGCTGGTGTCGGATACGCGCAAGTCCCTATGGCTCGGCGGCGCATTGTCGTGTAGCGCAGCGCTAGTTGGACTTGTACTCGTTGGCCTCCCAGGAGGCGGGGCGTTCGCGAACGGCACGCCAGCGCCCTCTTCGGCCGACGAGCAGGTGGGTCGTGGGCCAGCCTCCACCGCACCGCCGGTGTCGGCCAAACCATCGGACAAACCATCGGCAGGTGCGGCGTCGCCGGGCTCCCCTTCGTCGGGAGCGGCGGTGGACTGGCCTACCGGGGCACTGACTCCGGCGCCATCGAGTGCCCGAGCGGATCTCCCCGTGATCTATAGCGACGGCTGCCATCTGAGCCAGCGGTCGGTCACCTACCCGCCTTGCCACTTCGGTGATTCGTCGTCTGTGGTTGTTGTGCTGTTTGGGGATTCTCATGCGGCGCAATGGTTTCCGACGTTACAGACCCTCGCTAAGCAGCACCACTGGTTACTTATCTCGCGGACGAAGTCGGGATGCCCGGCACCTGACGTCACGATTTTCCAGCGTGGGCTTAAACGTGCCTATGACGAATGCGACACCTGGCGCAGAGCCGTTCTCGCTGAACTCACCGGCCCGCATCGACCGACGCTTGTTGTCGCTGCCGGTACACGCACAGATTCACTGGTCGATCGAGCCACCGGTAACCGCATGACTGCCTCGACCGCCGGCGCCGAATGGCAGGCCGGTTGGACGCGAACGCTGGCCCAGTTCGCAACTGCCGGAGTGCACGTTGCAGTGCTTCGAGACACGCCCTGGCCCGGCGTCGACATTCCCGCATGCGTGGCGCGTCACATGTCGACCCCGAGCGCTTGTGACGTGGCGCGCGACGCCTTGGATTCACCTGCATACGACGTCGGAATGACGGCGAGGTCGACCACCGCGCACGGAGTCGATCTCACCAAAATCCTGTGTGACAGCGACCGGTGCCCAGCGACTCGAGGCAAGTACCTGGTATATCGCGACACCAGTCACCTGACAGCGACTTTCGCCCGAGCACTCGCCCCTTACCTCGGGCGCGCATTATTACCGCTGCTGGGTTAGTAACTGCCGGCTGCCAGCGAAGTGGCAACCGGCAGCAACCACCGGCTAGGAACCGTCGCTGAGGAACAGGTGCAGCAAGCGATGCTCAACCCGCTCGAGCGGGCTGATGAGGAACGGCTCGACGGACTTGGCGAACTCGGCTGAGGCCGCCAGGCTCATCACGCTATCGGCGATGGCCTGGTCTGCGTAGAGCCCGAACCCGCGTACTACGCCAGAGCCGCGATCGGCCCCCATCAGCAGCAGCCACGTGCCGGCGAGGTTCGCCTGCAGGTACTCAAAGAACTTGGTATAGGCCGCGAGGACTTCTTCGATCTGACCGAAGCGAGCGTGCAGCGTGATCTCAGCCACCGCTGGCTGGCCGCCGTCGACCACGAGGCCGTCGCCGACGAAGATGTGCTCGACCTGTAGCTCCACGCGCTCTGATGGTCCTGAAAGATGGGGGGCAGCAGCTTCGGCGAACTCGACGAAGAACGGCACATCGGGGAACGACTCGACGACATCCGCGTGCTCGTAAAGACCAATGCCACGAAGCATTTCAGTCGCTGGGTCGGCGACAATCATGATCATCCGAGTGTCATCGATATTGTTCTCGATCGTGTTGACCACATTGGCGTACACGTCCTGCAGTCGCTCGAAGTGGCCGGGCTTGGCGTGCATGGTGAGTTCCATGACAGTGGACACAAAATCTCCTGTATTGGGGGGTGGGTCTCAGTGTTGGGCCCATTGTGCATGGCCACAGGTGGTCGAGAGGAGTTGGCCCCGCTCGGGAGGCCTCGGCCTGGAACTGGCGCTGCGGCAACACCAGATGTCTTGGTTAGTCCTGCGTGACGAAGTCGATGAGTTGTTCGACCGGCCCGAGGAGACGAGGGTCTAGGTCGGTCCACGTGCGAACGCGTGCCAGCAGTTGGCGCCAGGCAAGGCCCGTGTCATCGCCCCAGCCAAGTGCGGCGCATACCCCGGTCTTCCAGTCCTGACCTCGGGGGATCACTGGCCACTCGGTGATTCCGGCGCACTGCGCAGTCACTGCCTGCCAGATGTCCACGAATGGGTGCCCGACGACGAGGACCCCGTGTGGGTTCCGTGCCATTGCTTCGGCGGCGATGCGCGCCTCCTTCGTGCCGGGCGTGAGGTGATCGACCAGCACCCCGAGGCGCCGTCCGGGGGCAGGGTCGAAGCGGGTCGACATGGCTACCAGGTTGTCGACGCCGTCGAGCATCTCGACGACCACGCCTTCGATGCGCAGGTCATCGCCCCAGACTCGTTCGATGAGTTCAGCGTCGTGTCGACCTTCCACCCAGATGCGAGACGAACGAGCGACACGGGCACGCGCACCTTCAACCGCTGTCGATCCAGAGGCGGTGCGCTTGGGGTGAGGGTCAACCGGTGAGGTCTGGTGCGGTCGCACGATGGTCACCACCTCGCCATCGAGCAGGAAGGCGGATCGGTGAGCCGGAAACACTCGAGTCTGACCGTGGCGGTCTTCGAGCTGGATGGCCCAGCCTTGAATGGTCTTCTCCCAGCCGATGATTGCGCCACACCAGCCAGAGTCGACACATTCGACGACTAGGCCGACATCGCCCGCGACATCAGGGGCTGCGCGTCGCCGAGGCGTGTGGGGGTTATTGGCTAGGACGTCTGGTCCATACCGATCATCGCTAGTTGCCACCGGCCCATCCTGCGGTATGCACGCTCGTAATTGTGTGCGGCGCCACGCTGCCGTGGCGTCGCGAACCCGTGCGCGGCTGACCGCAGAGTCACAGAGCCTCAGCGATTGCTGAGCTACTCGCCCATTCCGATCACTGTGAGAAGTACGACGAGCCACACGGCTACAGCCTGCAAAAGCGCTGTAGCTAAGTTCTGCAGTAGGGGCTCTGGTTCATCGACCGCCCGGCCGTCTCTTACATAAACCGAGATTGGCGTGCCCGGATCGAGCGAAGGCCAATCGGAAAAGGTCATGACAACATCTGCAGTGGCTAACTGACCGGAGCCGTCGAGGTAGTTGACGGTAACGACCCCGGTTCCGCTTTGGCCGCCGTCACGTTTGTCAACGGACACCAATGTGCCGGGCACTACCGACGCAGACGCCGATTCGCGCAGTGCCATCGTTGTTGAGCCACACAACAATGCGATGAATGCGACGGCCAGAATTACCCGGTTCGTCTTGGTGGCATGGCGTGGACGACGAACCTCGTCAACCACGGTTTGGTTCATGGCGGCCATCATGTCAGTTGCTTCGACCTACGCGATCTCAGGCGGCACGGAAGGAGAACGCGTTCACCACGGGTCGCTCGGACGATGACGTCGCTTGGTCTAGGCGAATCAGTGCACCGCCGATACTCCTTCGCACCCATAGGGTTGTCGATGTCCCACCGTCAAGGTTGACTCCGTCGACTGCGCCAAGCTTGGCCAAGATGTTGGCCCATTGGTGCACGGTTGCACCGCCTGATCGCGTGCCTCGGTCGTGTGGATCTGACACCGAGACGACGAGTAGATCGCCCGACCTCGTCCACGCGATGGCAGATCGCGGCCGGCGACTTTCGGACCGCGCATCGCAGCTGGCGCGGTTCACGCCAGCGCGAAGGATGAAGCCGCCAACACCGACGAAGCCGGTGGGAGTGCCAATGGGCTGGTGCGGATACGGATCGCCAACATGCGACCCAGTGAGTCGGTAGGTAACCGATACGAGTTGCCCAAGCCGCAGACCGCTCAGGTACTTTGCGGCACTTGTTCCGGGTGATGCGGTCAACCATTGTTCGTTGGCCTTGGGCCGGACCGTTGCTGCTTTGCCCGCCTTCACCGCGACTACGACTCCGGCACTAACCACGATTGTGCGAAGACCCGTGGGGTGTGGGTAGGTCCCCCAAGCACTGGTGTAGACGGTGATGCCCGCGGGCTTCAGCGTTTGCCAGTTGACCGCGGTCAGGCTGACGGCTCCGCTGCTGCTGCTCACTGATCCCGCCAGTCGCGCAGTGGCGTTGATGATGGACTTCGTGTCGGAGTAGACGGCCATGCCGAACTGCCATGGGTCGTTACCGCTTGCAGCGGAGAGTTTGTTGATCTTGCCTTTGCTGATCTGAGCGACGTTGGGAATTCCTCCGACAGCGGGATTGAAATGATCGGCGTTGATGGCAACCACCGATGAGGGATCTGAGCGGACCATCGCTGAGGTCGGTGTGGCTCGTGACAGGGTTGGTGACGTTGCAATAGTTGGGGTGAGGCTTCCTCGTGGGATGGTCACAACCGCGATCCTGACGTCGTCCTGCCAGCGCGCGAGAACGCCCGTGTCCCAAATTCTTACGTGTGCACCCTGCGGCAGATTGAACGATGAGACCGGTGTCTTGTTCAGCAACTTCGTGTCTGGCAGACAGGCTGCGGCATTGGCCGTTCCCGGATTGGCGAAAGTTGTGAGCAGGCCAGCGATCAGGCTTGCCGACGTTATCGCCGCAAACCACCCGAATCTTCGTCTCGCCATGACGCTGCCCCCGATCAACCGCTTCATACCGTGTTTTCGGCGTCAGGGTTGGCCGACTGAAGGCCCTTTGGGCCTACCGTCGAGAGGATGCCCAGTGACTTTTACGTATGGATTCGTGCAAACCGGGCACTTGTCTGCCTGGCGCGATCACTGGGTGACGACGCGCCTCTCCATCTTCGGAATGCCGGGGGTGGTGTCGTTGATTCCCCAACTGATGATGACCTCGGGGCTGATGCGGAAGCACTCTCCGTCACCGCGCGTCTCGATGGCCGCGGCGCCAAGGATCTTCAGGCCTCGCGGAGACCAAGGCTGAGTGCTTGCAAGGTCATCGATCACGACTGTGGCGCGCGGATTCGCTTGCAGATTCCGGTATCTGATCGTGTGGCTGATATCGAATCCAGCGGTGATGATGTCGTCACCGTCCAGCTCGAACACCACAGGTACGACATCGGGTCGCCCATCTAGGGACGCGGTCGCGAAGCGCATGAGGGGCTGGGCCAACAGGTAGCTGACCTCAGCGTCGGTGAAGGCTGCCATGACTACTGGTCCCCTTGTGACTTGGGTGCGCCTTCGGCGATCACGACGCGAAAGTTTGCGCTACCGCTACGTAGCGCGATGGCAGCCTGGTAGCCCGCGCTGAAGTAGCAGTTTCGTGCGGTCTCAAGACTTGCGAACTCGATGATGTAGGGGCGGCCGGCGGCCTCTCCCTCGACAACGTCGAACTCTGCGCCGGTGACGATGGCCCGGCCACCGTAGCCAGCAATCACGGGCCCCGCCGCGCCTGTGTAGCCGCCGAATGATTGCGGATCAGTGACCAGTGCGGAGATGATCCAGTAGCCCGCTGGTGACTCTGACATGCTTAGCCTTCCCGATTGATGAAGATAGGTGCCTATGCATACTAACACTGGCCGTGAGTTGCCAGGACATCTCGTGGCGCTCTGCGGACGGGCCATGGCAAAGGACCTCAACCAACGGCTTGCCACTTTGGGCCTTTCGGTCGGGCAGTGGGGAGCCCTGTTTTCGCTCAGCCAGAACGACGGCATGACTCAGACGCAATTGGCGGATGCACTCAGTGTCGAGCAACCCAGCATGGCTTCGACGTTGAAGCGGCTGGAGGCAGATGGGCTCATCCGACGCAAGCCACACCCGACCGACCGTCGCTCATCGACGATCCACCTGACAGCGCGTGCGCGTAAGCAACTGCCGAGCATTGTCGAGCAGGTGCACGCGACGAACTCGCACGCGCTCAAGGGCCTGACTCGCGCGGAGATTGGCGAGTTCAAACGTCTGCTACGAGTAGTCATCAGTAATGCCTCCGACCCAGATCCCTTGCTGCCCTAACGCAACTCGCCTAGCGAAGTGTGGGGCGAACTGGTCCCGGCCCGCAGCGCCGGCGTGCATGAGCCTCTCGAGGATCAGCGCGCGGCTGGGTCGGGGCACCTGGGGGCCGGCTGCAGCTGCAGCTCCGAACGCGAAAAGATGACTAGACCCGTAAATACGGGGCCAGTGATACGGTGGTCCCGTGAAAAAGACCACGATTGAACTCCCTGACGAGTTAGCCGATCAGGCGCGTCGATGTGCTGCCCAGTGGGGCACGACTATGCGCAGCCTCATCGAGGACGCGCTGCGCCGGGAGATCGAACGCCGCTCCGAGGCCGCAACGTGGATACCTCGAGCCGACCTAGTGTTCACCGGTGCGGGCCTCACGGAAACAGCCGCTGCGATGTCGTGGGCTGAGATTCGCGCGATGGCGAACGAGCGGTGATCGCGCTCGACACCAACATCCTCGTCTACGCGCATCGCGGCGACATGCCTCAGCATGACGCGGCCCTGCGCGTGGTCACAGGTGCGCTTGCCGGCGTCGAGCCGGTGGGACTGTGTTGGCCGGTACTCCATGAGTTCGTTGCGATCGTGACCAACCCAAAGGTGTTCAGGCCGCCGACACCTGCGGCGTTGGCCCTTGATCAGATTGAGCACTGGGTCGCCAGCCCGCTGGCCACGCTTTTGCACGAATCGGGCCGGCACCTATCGACCCTGCGCGACCTGATGCTGGGCGGCCGTGTGGTCGGGGGAGTTACGCACGACGCGCGGATCGCGGCGATGTGCCTCGATCATGGTGTGCGAGAGCTACTCACCTCGGATCGGGACTTCACGCGCTTCCCCACGCTGCGTGTGCGCAACCCGCTCGTGTGAGGGTGTGATGTAAGGGCCACGACACGCCGTGATACGGGCGAGCGGCCAGCTCGGGTGCGCGGTGTGCTGAAGATCAACGATTGTTTGTTTCAGAGTGCTGTCGCCGGTCTATGTCACTGACCCTTCGTACCGAGGTCGAGCTCGATGCCGCACTGGCTGCCCTCGAGACCACAAGCCATAACCCTGGCGTTCGTGGGTTCGCGGTCATGGTGGTGGACGTTGGTACGACCGAGATTGTCGCGAAGCTTTCCGACGGTCTGTTCGGACTGGTTCGCCGGCGGTCATATGCCGGGTGGTTTAGCGGGAATGGCACATGACTACGCACTTATGCAGGAGCTCACCGAGCGGGCGCTGCACGGTGAGCGATGGGATAGCCAGGCCATCGATCTCATCGCACATGATCCGATTTCCGACAAGTCGGCCTGAGACGGACTTCATCTCTTCTCTTCAGATCCTGCTCGAAGAACCTCCGCGACATCGTCGACACTCAAGAGCTCTCCCGTCGCGACCGAGATAATCACGCCATAGGCCTCGTCGTTGGTGAGATTGAGTCGCCAGCCGTTTACACCGAGCATTGCGATCGTGCCCGCGAGGGCGAGGCGCTTGTTGCCATCGATCAGAGCATGGTTCTGGCAGATGGACAGCAGTAGGGCAGCCGTCTTCGAATGCAGATCTAGGTAGGCGTCTTCTCCGAAGGCGCTCGCACGTGGACGAGCTGCGGCAGCCTCAAGAAGGCCGGCGTCGCGCAATTCGACTGATGCGCCGGTTGCCCGCTCGGCGACGTAAAGCAACTCGTCGAGGGTGAGGTAGATCATTGGCCTAGACGGGTGAGCGCTTCTGCGTAGCGAGGCAATGCGTCGTCAAGAACAGATTCGAGAAGTTCGCGTCGACTCGCACGCTCGATGTACTCGCGAACAGCTTGGGTGATTACGTCGGCTTGGGAACGCCCCTCGTGCTCGGCCCGTTGGGCGAGTGCAGCGGAGTCCGGGTCGGAGAGACGCAAAGTCATTGCCATATCTGAAGTATTACACAATTGGTACCAGGCGTGATACCTAGATTTCATCCCTCTTTGGTCAATGCGTGAGTGGTATCCCATGGTCAAAAGCGGTGGGCGGTTACGACCGCGACAGGTGAGGTGACACTCACGCCGGTAGTGCGGTCTTGCTGTGCTTCACACATGGGAAAGTGAACCGTGACTTACCTCAGCGATGACGATGTGCGACGGATTCGGATGGCTGCACTGCTCGTGCACGCCCGCACGCCCGGTTCGGCAACGCCCCAGTCAGTCGGAGAAGTCGTCACTCACCTCGGCGCGATGCAAGCGCAAGACTATGCCAGTGGACTGTGGTCGCTCGGTGCGAGACTTCCAGGTTCAACCGCGACCGATGTTGTTGCAGCGCTCGAGCAACGCGAAGCAATTCGCACGTGGCCGATGCGCGGCACTATTCACCTAGTTCCCGCGCGCGACGCTCACTGGATGCTGGCAACCACAGGCGTCCGCACGTTGCGCGTTAGCGCGCGACGTCGGACGGAACTGGGAATCGACGATTCTGTTGCTCAACGTGCAATGGACATGATGGGTCAGGAGTTGACCGGCGGTGGTCGGATGTCTCGATCAGCCCTGCTCGATGCTGTTGCACGGCAGGGCATCCCGATCTCCAACAACGCCGGCTACCACCTCATCGTGTACGCCAGCCTGCGAGGCCTGATCGCTATCGCACCCGATATTGACGGCCACCAGACGTTCGTACTGCTCGACGAATGGGTGCCAGACTCGGTAGAGCACGAGCCCGACGAAGCTCTGGCGCTTCTGGCAATTCGGTATTTCAGTAGCCATGGGCCTACAACGTTGAAGGACTTCGCAGGGTGGTCGGGCCTCACGCTCGCTGAGTCACGACGCGGCTTAGCCGTGGCCGGCGACACGATCGCTACTGCTGAGCACTCCGGCGTTCCCGTTTATCTCGACCCGCAACTACTCGACGCGCACGCCGCACTGCCAATCGATGACGACGTGCATGCTCTGCCCGGGTTCGATGAGTACCTTCTTGGCTATAAGGATCGCAGCCTCATGCTCGAACCTGGTGACTTCGACGCCGTAGTTCCCGGCGGGAATGGAGTGTTCCAGCCCACGTTGGTGCGAGGCGGAAGAGTTCTGGGCACGTGGACGCGGACGACGAAAGGTAAGAAGGCTGTGGTCACGGTCATTCCGCTGGGGCCTCTGGGCAATCGCGATCGCAGCGCCGTCGAGGAATCTCTGCGACCGTGGGCGCAGTTCGTCGGACTGTCGCTCGACGTACGCTGGACACATGCGTGATCTAGCTCGTGCAAGGCCCACGACACGGGATTGTTACGGCAAGCACATGGCCCCTTGACTCGTTTCCACGGGTCAAGGGGCCATGTGAAAAGATCAGGCCTTCTTGGTCTCCCAGAAGATGTCGGCGATCTCATCGATCTTGGAGATCAGGTTGTCGGCGACGGCAACATCGAGGCTCCCCTTAGTTCCGCCGGCACCAGCTAGCTTGGTGGCCTCGTTGAACAGTCCGTTCAAGTTGGGGTACTTCTCGAAGTGCGGAGCCTTGAAGTAGTCGGTCCACAGCACCCACAGGTGGTGCTTGACGAGGTCCGAACGCTCTTCCTTGATGGAGACTGCGCGAGCCTTGAAAACCTTGTCGTCACTGGCGTGGTACTTCTCCATGCAGGCCTTTACCGACTGCGCCTCGATCTTGGCCTGAGCGGGGTCGTACACGCCGCAGGGTAGGTCGCAGTGGGCGTGGGCAGTGAGCGTGGGTGCGAACATTCGGCGCAACATACGAACTTCCCTCTCGTTGTAAGTCATGAAACGGTGATCCGTTATGCGCGAGACTACCCCCGCGTCGAGTGGCGGGCACTAGCGAGGGCGAGATTGTCGATGGACAGCGAGGGATCTGCAGGTTGGCGGCAGCGGCTACAGCCGTGGTGGCCGCTGATGCGCGTTGCCGTCTCAGGCGACTCGATGGCTCCCACGTTGGCCGATGGCGACTGGCTCGTGTGTCGACGAATCACCGGCGCATCGGTAGTGGCAGGCGATGTCGTGGTTGCCGAACAGCCCAATCGGCCAGGCTTCGTTCTGGTGAAGCGCGCGACCGAGCGCAAGGCCGGCGGCTGGTGGCTCAGTGGCGACAATGTTCTTGCGAGCGATGACTCACGTGTGTTTGGCGTTGTCGACGACAGTTTGGTCATTGGTCGTGTCCTGTTCCGCTATGCGCCGAAGCCGCGCTGGATCTGAGTTCGCTCCACCCGTAGTTGCGAGCAGTTGCTCCCATCACTTGGTTGCCAGACTGTTGTTGGCGACCAGCGCCGCGTCTCCACGTTGGCTCTGACCAGAGCGTGATGTAAGTCATGGCCAGTTCGCGCATTCTCTGCCAACCTGACCGATCCATTTCCAGCCGATTGTGCGACGATCGACGTGTCCGAGTGACCCTCGAGCCGCGCCCCCTGAAGTCGTCGTACCTGACATCTTCGAAGAATGACTGACGCCAGTGCCCGACATCGTTGCGGGCGTCCGTCGCTCTCTCCCCACGATCACGGTTAAGGATGCTCAGTGTCGGCGTCAGATCAAGGCCAGCCAAAAATGTCCCCATCGCGATTCGACGATGATCCGGTTTTCGTCTTGCACGAGTCGGGCAAGATCGAAATGCAGGCGACCGTTGAAGTCACTGACAACAAGGGGCTGGCAATGGCCTACACCCCTGGTGTCGGTCGGGTGTCGCAGGCGATCGCAGACGACCCCTCGCTGGTGTGGCGTTACACCTGGCGATCCAATGCCATCTTGATCGTGACCGATGGCAGCGCAGTTCTCGGGCTCGGCCATATTGGCCCTTATGCGGCACTGCCAGTCATGGAAGGCAAGGCGCTGCTGTTCAAGGACTTCGCCAACGTCAACTGTGTGCCGATCTGCCTCGACACCAACGACGTCGATGAGATCGTCGAAGCCGTCGCGCGAATTGCCCCGGCCTATGGCGGCATCAACCTCGAGGACATCAGCGCGCCCCGCTGTTTCGAGATCGAGCGTCGGCTGCAAGAGCGCCTCGATATCCCAGTCTTCCACGACGACCAGCACGGCACCGCAATCGTCGTCACTGCCGCACTTACCAATGCTGCCAAGGTAACTGGACGTACGCTCGGTGACTTGCGCGTGGTCATGTCCGGCGCCGGTGCTGCCGGGGTTGCGATTGCCAACATGCTCCTTGCCGCCGGGATCGGTGACCTCGCGCTGTGCGATCGAGTTGGAGTGATCTCGCGGGATCGCCCAGAGCTGCACGACGTCAAGGCTGATCTTGCGCTCCGAACCAACAAGGCCAATCTCAGTGGCACCATGGACGATGCGCTGGTTGGTGCTGATGTCTACATCGGCGTCTCGTCGGGCACTGTTGAGAAGGAAGTGATGGAGCGCATGGCTCCGGGCGGCATCGTCTTCGCCCTGGCCAATCCGGTTCCCGAAGTTCATCCCGACGTGGCGCACGCATCTGGTGCTGCCGTTGTAGCCACCGGTCGAAGCGACTTCCCCAATCAGATCAACAACGTTCTCGCTTTCCCTGGTGTTTTCCGTGGCGCACTCGACGTCGGAGCGACCCGAATCACTGAAGGCATGAAACTTGCTGCTGCGCAAGCGATTGCGGACTTGGTCGGCGATGACCTAGACACCGATCACATCGTTCCCGACCCCTTTGATCCGCGACTTGTCAGCAGCGTTGCTGCGGCCGTTTCAGCTGCGGCGATCCGCGACGGAGTCATTCGCACGCTCTAGGTCACCACCCAGCGATAAGGTTCGCCTCATGTTTGCAGTCACAGTCACCTCCTTCGACGGTGAGAATCCACTCAACGGCCTCACCGTTGGTGAGGTACCCGATACTGAGGTGCCTGAAGGTTGGGTACGCGTACATGTCCGCGCCGCGAGCCTTAACCATCACGACCTGTGGAGCCTGAAGGGCGTCGGTCTGCGCGACGACCGCCTGCCGATGATTCTCGGCTGTGATGCAGCGGGCCTGCTCGACGATGGCACTGAGGTTGTCGTGCACGGTGTGGTGGGTGACCCCGATTCGGTCGGCGGCGACGAGACCCTGGATCCCAAGAGAACCCTGCTCTCCGAGTTATATCCAGGCACCCTGGCCGAGACTGTCGCAGTGCCGGCTCGCAATATCGTCGCGAAGCCAGCCGGCCTCAGCTTCGCCGAGGCAGCGTGTCTACCCACCGCATGGCTGACCGCCTATCGAATGCTTGCCACAAAGTCCGGGCTGCGCAGTGGCGACACCGTGCTGATTCAAGGTGCCGGCGGAGGCGTTTCCACTGCCGCGATTGCACTTGCCAAGGCAATGGGCATGACCGTGTGGGTTACCGGACGCGACGAGGTTAAGCGTGCACGAGCCCTAGAACTCGGCGCCGATTCGGTCTTCGAGCCGGGCGCCAGATTGCCGCAGCGAGTGGACGCCGTGATCGAGACGGTTGGTGAGGCCACGTGGTCGCACTCACTGAAGGCACTTCGTCCCGGCGGAACTATCGTCGTGTCGGGTGCCACCAGTGGTTCGAACCCACCAGCTGATCTCTCGCGAGTTTTCTTCCTCCAACTCAACATCGTGGGTTCCACGATGGGCACCCGCGATGAACTTGAAGCGTTGATGAAACTGCTCGTCGATTCTGGTGTGCGGCCATTGATTGACGCGACCTATGACCTCAGAGACGCGCGAAGCGCATTCGAGCGACTGCAGTCGGGGGACGTCGTAGGCAAACTGGTCCTCACCAACGGCTGAGCAATCCGCAGCCCGGCATGCTGCTACTTGGCGTCGGCCCAGGATTGCACCACCGAGATGTCGGCCACGAACCGAACGCCACTGCCGGCGCACCACCAAGCAGCGCTCGACTGCAGTGCTGATTCCAGCAGTGCGACGATGCCTGCCGACTCAGAGTCAGCGCATTCGACCAGGAGTTCGTCATGCAGGCAGAGCACGATCCGGCCGCTGTTGCCCACTAGCCCGGCTCGAACGGTTGCCGCCCACGCCTTGAACAGCTCGGCTGCCGCGCCTTGCACGACAGCGTTGCGAGCGAAGCGGCCATAGCCGTGCGCGACCGCAGAGTCGCTACCGCCTGCGTCGGCTAGGGCTGAAGCGAGTTGGGAGAGCCGGAGCAATCGGCCGCCGTGAGTGCGCAGATCCACGCCACGTCGTCCGCATTCCTCCGCGCGGCGCAGGAACGCCATCGCAACTGCGAATGTGCGGTCCATGTCCTTGAGGGCCTCACCTGCTGGACCCGATGTCTGGCCGTACATGGCGGCGAGCACAGCGATCTTGGCCGTTGCTCGGTCACTGCCCAGTGCTTGTGCAACGGGTGCATACATGTCGTCAGCTTGGGCGGCCGTAGCCAGTGCGGTGTCACCCGACACTGCAGCGAGCACTCGGGGCTCGATCTGTCCGAGGTCAGCCCGGACGAGGACTCGGCCCATGCGTGGCCGCACTGCTGGGCGCAATTCGGCTGGCAAGTTGTGTAGCCCTGCGGATGCGGTCATCCGGCCAGCGCCTTCGGACGCTCCCCAGACTCCGCGGAGCCTATCGTCAGACCCGATATCGCGCGCGCTCCACGACCAGCCGTAGGTAGTGGCGATCCGTTCGGCCGTCCGCCACGCCAAAAGCGCTGCTACCGCTGGGGAATCGGCAGCGTAGGGCTCCAGCCGCCAGGCGCGCGTATCGGGCACATCGATACCCACGCGCAGCAGTAGATCGCGAACGTTGGCTGGGTTGCGAAGATCGATCGGATCACCCGGGAACTTGTCCCACACTCGCTGGTCGCGTGTACGACGGGTCGAGATCTCATCGGCTTCACTGACCGGTCGCTCACCGATTGTTGCGACCAGATACGCCTCGAGGATTCCACGGTCGATAGCCAAGCCGTCGCTTTCAAGTTCGATGCAAAGCAGGGCTGCCATCGACTCGGAGGTCGCGGATAGCACGGCGAGGGGAGTCGCGCCCGCGACTCTGCGTGGATCGGGTAGGGAGCGAAGTGCAATGTCCTGCTCGCGGTAGAGCGATAAGGCGAGTACAGCCCACTGTGCGACTGAGTCGTTGTCATTGCGCCAACGACCGCGCAGCCAGTCGCGGCTCAACTGCCCATCGCTGCGTACGGGCGCGTTGTCGTCGCCGGATTCGCCGACAAGGTCGAGCAGATTGAGTGATCCGTCAGCATCCGGCGGATCAGGTAGGCCGTGCTGCGCGGCCCAGGCAGCGGCAGCATCGTCACGCGTGATGCCGTGCAAAAGCCGCGCTACGGCACCGAGATCCCAGCACGCTCGTGGCCGCACAGCGCGGCTGACCAAGTAGCCCGCAGTCTCGCGTGCACTCCACCAGATCCATCGCGGAGCAAGCGATTCCAGTTGGGCCACAACGGATTCGGGATTCTCGCTGGAAATGACTCGCGTGGTATCAGCCCATGCCAACGCGACCGCGCGATCAGGAACGATGCACAACGCAACTGCAACGCCTGGCCTGACTCCGGCTTGGGAAAGTTCGGCGACGAGTGCGCTGAGATCACTCTCCGGCGGCGAGTCACCGGCTGGGTTGGCGATGGTCAGTCCTGGTCGGGGTCATCGTCGTCGAGTCGGGCTAGCCATACCGCGAGGCGCTCGACGGGAACCTCGAACTCGGGGTTGAGGTCTACGAATGTGCGCAGCCGCTCTGCAAGCCAGGCGAACGAGATTTCGTCCTCGCCCCGTCGTGCCTCAAGTTCTTCGATCCCGCGGTCGGTGAAGTACATGGCGTGCCGTTACCCGAATGCGTGCGCGACGACTTCGGCCTGCTCGCGTTCATGCACCTTGTGGGTGCCAACCGCTGGCGAGGACGATGCCGGGCGTGACACGACGCGAAGTGAACGTCCGGCGAGGTGGGTGGGCAAATTGAGTGCGACGTAAGGCCATGGGCCTTGGTTGGCTGGTTCTTCCTGCACGAACACGAGTTCGGCATCGGCAGGGAAGGCCGAGAGGGCCGCGACGATCTCGTCGGCAGGCAGGGGAGCGAGGCGTTCGAGACGTACTATGGCGACATCTGAGCGCTGCGCCCTTTCACGTTCTGCCAGTAGGTCGTAGACGATCTTCCCCGAACACAGGAGCACTCGTCGAACGCCTGCCGGGTCGGCGGGAGAGTTGGTAAGTACCGCCTCGAATGTGCCGCTCGTGAAGTCGGCTTTCGCCGACACCGCCGCCTTGAGCCGGAGCATCGACTTGGGGGTAAACACGATGAGTGGCTTGTGGTGCGGGGCGATGGCCTGCCAACGCAGGAGGTGGAAATACGACGCCGGCGTAGATGGCATCGCCACGGTCATGTTGTCCTGGGCGCACATTTGTAGGAAACGCTCGATGCGTGCCGACGAGTGGTCGGGTCCCTGGCCGTCATAGCCATGTGGCAGAAGCAGGACGACCCCGGACAGCTGTCCCCACTTCTGCTCGCCCGAGGAGATGAACTCATCGATGATGGTCTGCGCTCCGTCGGCGAAGTCACCGAACTGAGCTTCCCAGAGCACGAGCACATCGGGCGAGGCCACTGAGTAGCCGTATTCGAAGCCCATCGCCGCGTACTCGGAGAGCAGCGAGTCGTACGCGTAGAACGAGCCTTGGTCGTCACTGAGATTGCCCAGCGGCGTGTGCTCGATGCCAGTCACTCGATCGACGAACACTGCGTGCCGCTGGCCGAATGTGCCACGTCGTGAGTCTTGGCCCGCGAGTCGAACGGTGTGCTTGTCGAGCAGCAGTGAACCGAATGCCAAGGTCTCGCCCAACGCCCAGTCGATGGTGTTGTCGGTGATCATCTGCGCTCGACGCTGCAGCTGTGGCGCCAGCCTGGGATGCACCGTAAAGCCCTCGGGTAGATGGATCTGCGAGTCGATGATGCGCTCTATGGCGGCGTCGGTTGTTGCGGTGGTGACGACCGCTGGGTACTCGGCGGGTTCGACGTGATGCACCTCGCGATGCTGCGCGAGATCCTCACGAGTCTCGGTGAAGACCTTCTCGAGCTCTTCCTGATAGTGGCGAAGGGCGGATTCGGCTTCGTCCACCGAGATGTCGCCACGACCGATGAGGGCCTCGGTATACAACTTGCGGGTCGAGCGCTTGGCGTCGATGAGGTTGTACATAAGTGGCTGCGTCAGAGAAGGATCGTCGGCCTCGTTGTGCCCCCGGCGTCGGTAGCACACGAGATCGACAACAACGTCCTTGTGGAACTCCTGACGGAATTCGAAAGCCAACTGTCCAACTCGCACAACGGCTTCGGGGTCATCACCATTGACGTGGAAGATGGGTGCCTGGACCATGCGCGCGACATCAGTGCAGTAGACAGATGACCGCGATGCCTCCGGTGCGGTCGTGAAGCCCACTTGGTTGTTGACCACGATGTGCACGGTGCCGCCCGTGCGGTACCCGGTGAGTTGGGAGAGGTTGAGAGTCTCGGTGACGACACCTTGGCCTGCGAAGGCGGCATCGCCATGCAACAGGATGGGCAGGATGGTGAAGATGCGATCTGCCGGCAGCTGGTCTTGCTTGGCGCGAACGATGCCCTCAAGGACTGGGTTCACGGCTTCAAGGTGTGATGGGTTCGCGGCGAGGTAGACCGGGATCTGTGAGCCGTCCTCGGTAGTGAAAGTGCCACTCGTGCCGAGGTGATACTTCACATCGCCTGAACCCTGCACCGACCCTTCCACCTCGAAGTCACCTTCGAACTCGCGGAAGATCTGGCTGTAGGACTTGCCCGCAATGTTTGCCAGGACGTTAAGGCGTCCGCGGTGCGGCATCCCAATCGAAGCTTCATCCATTCCTGCAGCAGCGGCAGCCGCGATCACGGCGTCCATCAAGGGGATTACCGACTCTGCGCCCTCGAGGGAGAACCGCTTCTGACCGACGTACTTGGTCTGCAAGAAGGTCTCGAATGCCTCTGCAGCATTGAGGCGGCGGAGGATTCGCAGCTGTTCGTTGCGCGCGGGTTTGTCGTACTTTCGCTCGAAGCGATCCTGGATCCACTTGCGCTGCTCAGGGTCTTGCATGTGCATGTACTCGACACCGATGGTGCGACAGTACGCATCGCGTAGCACACCGAGAATGTCGCGCAACTTCATGAACGGTTTGCCACCGAAGCCACCGGTGGGGAACTCGCGATCGAGGTCCCACAGGGTGAGGTCGTGACTGGCTAGGTCAAGGTCGGAGTGACTGCGTTGTTCGTACTCGAGCGGATCGGTGTCAGCCATGAGATGCCCGCGCACGCGGAACGCATGGATGAGTTCCTGCACGCGGGAGGTCTTGTCGAGATCGTCATCGTGGGTGGTAGCGATGTCGCTGGCCCAGTGGATAGGGGCGTAGGGGATCTTCAGTGACGCGAAAATGTCGTCGTAGAACGACTCTCCTCCGAGTAGCAAGGAGTGGAGTCGGCCCAGGAACTCGCCTGACTGGGCACCCTGGATGATGCGGTGGTCGTAAGTGGAAGTGAGTGTGACGATCTTGCTAATCGCATGGCGCGCAATGGTTTCGATCGCTGCGCCTTGCCACTCGGCGGGGTAATCCATTGCGCCGACACCGATGATCGTGCCTTGACCCGCCATGAGCCGTGGTACGGAGTGCACAGTGCCGATAGTGCCTGGGTTCGTCAGGCTGATCGTGGTGCCAGCGAAGTCATCGACAGTCAGCTTGCCGCCGCGTGCCTTGCGCACAACGTCTTCGTAAGCCGCCCAGAACGTAGCGAAGTCCATGGCCTCGGCACCCTTGATGTTGGGTACAAGGAGTTGCCGTGTGCCGTCTGGTTTCGCGAGGTCGATCGCGATTCCGAGGTTGATCTGCTCGTTTCGCACTATCGACGGCTTACCGTCAGCCTCGACGTAGGAGTAGTTCATCTCGGGCAACGCTGCTAGGGCTTTGACCATGGCCCACGCGATGACGTGTGTGAACGAGACCTTGCCACCCCGTGCGCGGACAAGATGGTTGTTGATGACGATGCGATTGTCGATCAGCAATTTCACCGGCACAGCCCGCACGCTCGTGGCTGTCGGAACGGTGAGGCTGGCTTCCATGTTGCTGACTACGCGGGCGGCCGCGCCCTTGAGCGCTGCGGGCTCAAGGGCCGGCGCCAATGCGATGGTCTTTTGGGGAACGAGAGTTGGGGCCGATGGTGTAACAGGTGTGGGCGGCGGCGGGGGGCTTCCCGGGTCGGCAGCGGCTCGATCGAGCTCGGCCTCGAACGCTGCGGAATGCACGCGTCCGGCCTCGCGTGCGGCTTCGGCCGCGGCAACGATCTCACTGCCTGCATGGTCGGTCGGGATGTAGTCGGTAAAGAAGTCCCACCATGCAGGGTCGACGCTGCTGCGATCGACGAGGAACTGCTGGTAGATCTCGTCGACCAGCCATTCATTTGGCCCGAATGAGGCCAACCGGTCCTGGTCAGACTGCGACGGCGACATCGACGACCCTTCACTCACGAACAGGGGACTGCCTGGCACGACTTGCCGGACAAGGACGTAGTTGAGCCTACGCCGCGATTGGCGTCTGTGCCCCGTGTCGCAACGTGGCAGTGGCCACATCTATTTTCGACTCCCGACCGCCAAGTTGATCAACAGGTATCACCCTGTGTCGGAGACAGCCCCGTCAAGCCCGCGCAAAGTTACGAGCACGAGTTCGCCGAGGGTGTCGAGGTGATACCCACCCTCTTGTACCGCGATCATGGGGACACCGAGTGCGCCGATCAATCGGCCGCCCATCTCGTAACCAGCATGAGTGATGTGCAGTGGCGATTCGGGATCGTCTGCTGCAGCATCGACGCCGAGACTCACGACAACCGCGGAAACTCCGTGTGATCGAGTGGCTTCCACGATCTGCTCGAGTGCCGTGAGCCAACGGTCATCACCTGTCCCAGGGGCCAGTGGCACGTTGAGATTTGCGCCGATGCCGTCGAGGCGTCCGTGTTCGTCGGCGAACCCGGCGTAATGCGGGAACCAACCTGCGCCGGGATCAACGTGCAGCGAGCCGTACAAGATGTCGGGTCGTTCGTAGAACAGTGCCTGAGTGCCATTGCCGTGATGGGCGTCGATGTCGATCACGGCTACTCGTTCATGTCCGCCGTCGCGCAACGCCTGTGCCGCGATGGCTGCGTTGTTCAAGTAGCACGAGCCGCCGAATGCGGATCGGGTGACATGGTGTCCGGGCGGGCGTACTAACGCGTACACCAATGACTCGCCAGCGACCACGTGTGCGGCAGCGGTCAGAGTGACATCGACTGCGCCTCGAGCGGCCTCCCATGTGCCAGGGCCAACCAAGGTCATGGTGTCGTAGCACCAGCGACCAGCTGCCGCGTGCACCGCAGTTGGCTCGCGTTCGGGCAGGCCGTCGAGCATTCCCGGAGTGGGCATGACATAGGGGACCACCCGATCCTGACCGGGATCGCTGAGGAACCCGGCCTCGACCCAGCGCCCATAAACGGTGCGCAGATGCTCAACTAGATGTGGGTCGTGAATGCGCAGAAGGACGTCGTCGTCGTGCGCCTCTGCGTCGATGATCGGATGGCCGGCCGCGCGCAGTGTGTCTTCGATCAGAGTGGCCCGCTCAGGTACTTCGGTACCGGGAAGGCGCACCCCCACCCAGATCTCCGCTGCCGGGACATGGAGCAGGCAGTCGTCGCTGCGCACTACCAAGGCATGGGTCACGGCTGCAGCATCCCAAACTTTCGGCGCATCCACCGCGTCTACGTCAACTCCCAGACTCCGCGAGTCCACTGCGAAGGCTCACCGGCTAGGGCAGGATGCGCATATGGCCTCAGTTGCTGACATCGGAGTCAGGATCGGCACCTTGCCCACCGGGCCCACCAATTCCATCGTTGACGTCCCAGGTGTCGGCCTCGGTCACGCGACCATCGTCTACGACGACGTGCCGCCACCGTTTGGGCGAGGGACGGCTCGTACTGGTGTCACAGTGATCGACCTCGGTGGCGATGCCTGGGCGAGTCCGGTTCCTGCCGGCGTCTCGGTGCTGAACGGTGCAGGCGAGCTGACGGCACGAAGCCAGATCGACGAGTGGGGCCTGCTCGAGACCCCGATCTTCCTGACGTCCACGATGCAAGTTGGGCGCGTGTACGACGCGGCCTGCCGATTGCTGATGGCCGAGCAGCCGCGCATCGGAATCGATGATGTGATCATCCCTGCGGTCGGCGAGTGCGACGACTCATGGCTCAGCGATCCCCGGCATATGCATGTGACCGATGAGCATGTGGCAGCGGCACTTGGCGCTGCCCGGGCGTCGGCGGGCGCATCGATGAGCCCCGATCAGGGCGCGGTTGGTGCCGGCACCGGGATGTCGTGCTTTAGCTACAAGGGTGGCATCGGCACGTCGTCGCGCGTTCTGCCGGACGGACATGTGGTGGCGGTGGTGTTGCTCACCAACTTCGGTCGCTGGCCAAGGCTGCGAGTTGATGGGGTTGCGGTTGGGCAGGCACTCGGAGATCCGGATCGGGCACTCCCACCTCCGGCCGGATCATGCCTCGGAGTCGTCATCACTGATGCCCCGATCGATCACAGCGGTTGCGAACGGCTCGCGACTCGAGTGGGTCTTGGCCTGGCTCGCACCGGCTCTACTGCGCACAACGGCTCGGGTGAGATCTTCGTCGCCGCTGCACTTGGCCTTCGCGTACCGCGAGGTATGTCGCCTACTCGAGCGCCCATTTCAGGCAGTGCACTGGACGACTATTTCGAGGCTGTTGTCGACGCAAGTGAGGAAGCCGTACTTGCATCGATGTTGGCTGCCCACGATGTCGTAGGTGTCGAGGGACGTCAGGTGCCGGCACTGCCCATTGATGCGGTTCGACGCATTCTTAGTGAGAGGCGCGGTTCGTGACTTACCCAGTGCAGGCACGCCCAGGCTCGGTCGCCAATGCCTGGATTCCCATGAGCGACGGGGTTTTTCTTGCTGTCACGCTGCACATTCCGGATCCTTCTTGGGGTCGGCAGCCATGCATCCTGGAAGCACTGCCCTACCGCAAGGACGACATGACCTCGTCCTACAGTGCCGAATACGCGCGGCTATGCGGTGAATACGGATATGCCGTCGCGCGCCTCGACGTCAGAGGCACGGGTAATTCCGGTGGACGCGCCACCGACGAATATCCCGTGCAGGAGCAGCGGGACCTGGCTGAAGTCATTGCCTGGCTCGCCGCGCAGCCTTGGTGTGACAGCAATATCGGCATGTACGGCACGTCCTACAGTGGCTTCAATTCGCTGCAGATGGCATGTGAGCGTCCACCTCAACTTAAGGCCGTTGTCGCGATCTATGCCACCGACGATCGTCATACCGATGACGTGCACTACATGGGTGGCCTGTTGAAGTGGCTCGACCTCGTCGACTACCCGCACTACATGACACCGATGAATGCGCTGCCTCCGGTACCAGCTGTTTTCGGACCCAACTGGCGCGATGAGTGGCTTGCCCGTATCGCTGAGCATGAGCCGTGGTTGCTCACCTGGCTTGAGCATCCGCACGATGACGAGTACTGGCGGCACGGCTCGGTTCGGCCTGATTACGACCGCATCGCAATCCCGACGATGATCGTGGCAGGCTGGGCCGACGGATATCGCAACAACTCATTCCGGACGATGCAGCGGCTGAGTGAAAAGGGAGTGCCGCGTCGCCTTCTGGCTGGACCCTGGGCGCACGCGTCCACTTCGTCCTCGGCACCTGGGCCGCGCATCGATCTGGTACCCGAAATGGTCACCTGGTGGGATCGATGGCTACGCGGGATCGACAACGGCATCGATCGCGCCCCCGAGGCCGTGTGGTACTCGCGTGCATCCCACTCGCCCGCGCCGGATCTCGATCTCATACCTGGCGTGTGGCGTGCCGATAGTTGGCCGTCGCCTCGATCGGCGCTAGTCGAGTACGAACTCGTCGCCCCGCATTCCTACACGGTGAAACCTGACGTTGGCACGGCCGCGTGGATCTCGTGCGCCGGTCATCTGCCTTGGGGTCAGTCGATAGATCAGCGATATGACGACGCCGACTCAATCACCTGGGACTTCGACCCGCAGGGCCTGGAGATCGCGGGGCACGCGCACGTCCGCTTGCAACTAATGTCGTCCGAACCCGTTGCCACGGTGTCGGCCAAATTGTGCGATGTAGCGCCGGACGGCACGTCCACTCTCGTCACGCGTGGCACGCTTAATCTCACTCGTCGCGAAGGCATGGATCGCACCGATCCGCTTGTGCCGGGCCAGTTGTACGACGTCACCGTCGAGCTCGAAGCGACTGCGTGGCAGTGGAGCCTGGGCCGACGGCTGCGACTCTCGATCGCTGGCGCCGACTGGCCCAACACGGTGGCCCCACCGTTGCCGCTCACGCTGACGATCGTCGGTGGCACGCTCGTTCTTCCGGCGTACAACCCCGTAGGTTCACCAGCGCCACCTGAGTTCGTTCCCGGTGATGACACGTCTGGTGAGTCGCGTGAAGGTGTGGTCTGGCGAGTTGAACGTGACGTCCTCAAGGACACCACGGCGTGTGTCACCGATCACGGCGCCGTGTACTTCATTCCTTATGGCGAGGCGGTTGAGCACTACGCGGGCCGGGTGCAAGTGTCGAACCGCACCTTCGAGCAGGTTGCCTCAGCGGACGTCTCGTTCACGCTTCGCTTCGCAGACGACGCTCGCGGCGGTGCGGTTGTCGCTCACGCGCGATCACAACTGGAAGTGCATGCTGGGCCGGCGAACTTCGACGTCGCCATCACGCTCACCTGCACTGAGAACGACGTTGTTGTCGGTGAACGTTCGTGGCGAAGGTCGTTCCCACGCGATCTCGCCTGATGACGCGAAGGCGCTAGTCGATCGGGCTATCGACTTCGTGATGCGAAGGCGCGATCACCGGCGCCAGCAGTGTCATGGACAGGGCAAGGGGAAGTAGCACCCAGAGAGCGTTGGCGAGCCCGGTGGTTTGCGCGATGAGGCCGATTAGCGGCGGGCCAACCAGGAATCCGCCATAACCCACGGTTGCGACGTAGGCGATGGCAGCGGCTGAATGTCCGCGACGCTCGCCCGCTGCGCTCATACCGGCAGGGAAGACCAGCGCTAACCCCATGCCCCACAAGGCAACGCCGATGAGCGATCCGAGGAAGGCGGGTGCGAGCAACGTGATGGTGATCCCGAGAGCGGCGAACAGGCCAGCCAATCTGATCGCCTGCGCTCGGCCGAGGCGATCGATCACCGTGGTGCCACCGAGTCGCGTGAGGGTGACGGCCAGCGCGAAGGTTGCGTAGCCCAAGGCGGCCAGGCTTTGGGTCTGGTTGCGGAAGTCGTGCAGGTACAACGCGAGCCAGTCGGCGGCAGCACCTTCGAGAAGCATCGACAACAGCACCAAGAGCCCGATGAGTAACAGTCGCTTGGTCAACATTCGCGCGCGAGGGATCGCAACGCCATCTGTCAATGTGGGTTCGCGAACCGGGCGGTCATCGAGGTACCACCGGGTTGCGGTGATCAACGCGGCCGCAGTGATGAAGAGTGCAACCATGCTGAAGTGTGTAGCCAGGCTGAGGTCGCCTGCGGCGGCGAGCGCTCCGACCCCGGCGCCCAAAATGGCACCCAAACTCCAGCACGCATGGTACCTAGGCATGTAGTCGCGACCCGCCGACCGGTCTAGGTATGACCCTTGGATGCTGGCGCAGACGTCGAACGTGCCGAGGGCAGCGCCCATCAAGATTAAGAGCCCGCCGGTCGTGACTGCAGTGGGGGTGAGAGCTGACCCGATCAGCAGAATCGATCCGGCAGTTGCACTTGCGGCCAGAACAGGGCCGCTGCCGATTCGTGCCGCGATACGTCCTGCTAGTGGCATCGCGACGATCGCGCCTAGGCCGCTCATCAATAGGACAAGGCCGATTGTGCGCGGATCTGCGGCAAGCCGATCTCGAGTGGCCGGGATGCGCGAAACCCAGCTCGCCATGATGAATCCGTTGAGGCCCAGGCTGATGGCCACGGCGATGAATGCCGAGCGAGGAACGGGGCGGCGCTCACCTTCGAACTGTTGGGCTGTCACGTGAGCCCTCGTGGACTTCGGTTCAGGATGACGAATGCTGCTGTCGCGGCGACATCGTCGCGTATCCGAGGAGACGACACATCGAACTGCGCAGCCATTTTCTCGCCTCTCTGAGTAGGGCAACAGTATGGTCACGCCTATGGCCAGGCGAAAAGTTGAGGTGCGACGCGAGGAGATCCTTGCAGCGGCCGAGGCCGAGGTTGCCAAGCGTGGATTCGCGCATACGCGGGTCGCGGATGTTGCATCGGCACTTGGCGTCAGTACCGCACTCGTCTTCTACCACTTCGGTACTAAAGAGAAGCTCTTCGCCGCCGCTTTGGAATATGCGGTGAATCGTGACTTGGCGCGCCTAGATCTCACGGTCTCCAAGGCCACCGGCCCAGTCGATGGCGTCCGACGTGTTCTGGCGATGTACTCGCCGGCCGGTGATGCCTACGGCTGGACGGTGTGGGTTGATGCGTGGGCGGAGTCGTTGCGAGAGCCGGAGATGCGCTCGATGTACTTGCGACTCGATTCGCGTTGGAAGGACGTGCTGAGCGAGCAGATCAGGGCTGGGGTCACCGCCGGTGTCTTCCAATGCGCTGATCCGGATGCGAGCGCTTGGCGACTTTCAGCGCTGCTCGACGGACTCGCCGTTCAGGTGATGATGCACGGCAAACTCACTCGCAAGAAACTGCGCGAGTGGGTACTTAGCGCTGCAGCCCATGAGCTCGGCGTTACGCCCGAATCCCTTGCCTAAGAACTGATTTGGCACGACTCGCGGCAGCACGGCTTACGAGATGTCGGGTAGCCAGCAAGCGGAACTGTGTGCCCCAGTGGCAGCGAGGATCGGCAACGACGAGCCGCGGCAGGCGGCGTCAATCCCAAGGCGCTCAGCCTCTCCCGACGCCACCACGGGGCATCGCGGGTGAAAGCGGCAGCCAGTAGGAATGCGGGTCGGGTCCGGCGGCTCGCCGGTGAGCACCACAGGAGCCACTCGCTGAATCTCGGGCACGACCGACAGCAGCGCCTGGGTATAGGGATGCTGAGGGTTGGCGAGCAACTCCTCGGTTGGTCCCTGTTCAACAATCCGACCGAGGTACATGACGGCTACTCGGTCGGCAATATTCCACGCGAGACCGAGGTCGTGTGTAACGACGAGCAGTGAGAGACCCAACTCGCTGCGGAGCCTGAGCAACAACGCGAGGATCTCGCCGCGCACCGATGCGTCCAGGCTCGACACCGGTTCGTCGGCGACGATGACGTCGGGTTTGAGTACCAATGCGCCAGCGATGACCACGCGCTGGCGTTGTCCGCCGGAGAGTTCGTGCGGATAGCGCAAGAAGAAGCGCTCAGGCGGTCGGAGCCCAGCAAGTGAGAGAGCTTCAGCTACGCGTGCCTGTTCGTCGTCGACCATCCCGTGCACTCGGAGTCCTTCGGCGACTGCCTCATAGACGGTGTGCCGTGGGTTGAGTGCACCTGAAGGATCCTGCAGCACCAACTGCACATGTCGACGCAGCTTCTTCAGGCTGCTAGCCGAGTACTCAAGGGGTTGTCCGCCGACCACGATCTGGCCTGCGCTCGGGCGCTCGAGGCCGAGCAGAGTGCGCGCCAGAGTGGTCTTACCGCAACCACTTTCACCAACGAGGGCAAGGATTTCGCCACGGCCAAGTTGGAGGTCAACCCCGTCGACTGCCTTGGCGGAGCCGCCACCACCGCGTCCGCGGAACGTGACCTCAACGCCTTGTGCCGCAAGGCTTGGCACGAGGTCGCGCGGCTGCTCGGAGTCGGTTCGCGAGTCGGTGGGCGTCGTCATCTGCTGCTCCCATCGACGAGTAGACAAGCCGTGCTGCTATCGCCAATCGTGACTAGCTGTGGTTCGTTGGTGGCGCATTCGGCCACCGCACTCGGGCAACGTGGATGGAATGTGCAGCCTGAGGGCAGATCCCCGGGGAAGGGCGGGTCGCCTGGCAGCCCGGATGGGGCGTAGCGAAAGCGGCGGTCGCCGATGCGTGGGAAGGCGCCGGCTAGGGCGCCCGCGTATGGATGCCTTGGGTGATCGAAGACCTCAATCGCGGGCCCTTCTTCGACAATCTTGCCCGCGTACATCACGGCAATGCGATCGCAGGTGCTCGACAGCACCGACAGATCGTGCGAGATGAACACCATCCCGACTCCGAGGTCCTTCACAAGCGACTGCATCACGTGGAGAACCTGTGCCTGCACCATGACATCGAGTGCGGTAGTGGGCTCATCGGCGACGATCAGTTTGGGGTCACAAGCCAGAGCCATCGCAATCATCACGCGCTGGTTCTGACCACCTGACAATTGATGCGGGTACGCCTTCGCTCGTCTCGCTGGCAGTCCCACCATCTCGAGGAGTTCGCCGACCCTGTCGGCGGCCTGCTTGGCGCTTACCTTCTTGTGAAGCAGGATCGGCTCGGCCAGTTGGTCACCGATCCGCTGCACTGGGTTGAGTGAGTGCATCGCGCCCTGGAAGATAACTGAGGCCTCGGCCCAACGTAGTGCGCGCACACGGCCCCACGGCATGGTCAGCACGTTCTCGCCATCGAGCCGGACTTCGCCAGTGACCTTGGCCGACTTGGGCTGCATACGCAGGACAGTGCTGGTAAGAGTGGTTTTGCCGCAGCCTGATTCGCCGGCGATACCAAGGGTTTCGCCGGCCTCGACCGAAAGGGTTACGCCACGCACCGCCGGCACTTCGGTGCCATGCGATCGGTAGGTGACGGCAACGTCATCGAATTCAAGTAGTGCCATCAGGACAGCTCCAGTCGTGGATCCAAGATGTTCTCGATGGCGCGGCCGATGAGATTGAATGCGAGTACGACCAGTACGACGCAGATGCCGGGCGCAGCGAGGTACCACCACGCTCCCTGCGAGATTGCCCCAGCGGCGAACCCTTCCTCAAGGATCGAACCCCATGACACGTCGTCGGGCGAGCCGAGTCCGAGGAACGACAGGGTTGTCTCAGACAGGATCGAGATCGAGACGGCGAGAGTGGTGTTGGCCAGCACGAGTGGCATGACATTGGGCAACACGTGCTTAGTCATCTGGTGGAAGTTGCTGCCCCCCAGGGCTTTTGCACGCTCGAGATAAGGTCGGCCTTCGACCGAGAGGGTCTGCGCTCGGATGATGCGAGCGGTCGATGGCCACGAGGTGACACCGATCACGATGATGATGTTCAGTAGCGATCGGCCGAGCACCGTTGCAAGCACGATGGCCAGTGGTAGGTAGGGGATGACGAGGAACCAGTCAGTGAGTCGATCGAGCCCGGCGCCCAACCAGCCGCGGAAGTGGCCCGACGTGATCCCGACTGCAGTTCCGATGAACATCGACAGGACGGTCGCGGCCAAACCAACAACGAGCGAGATCCGCGCTCCCCACACGACGAGAGCAAGCACACTGCGCCCGGAATCGTCTGTGCCCAAGGGGAATTCAAAGGAGGGTGGTAGGAACGGCGCCGCAGTGGCCTGGGTTACGTCGAGGGCACTGCGCGGAAAGATCAACGGTGCCAAGATCGCGACCAGCGCGAAGATCGCCAGCAGGGTCAGGCCAAACATACCGCTGCGGCTGCTGCGGAAACTGGTCAGAAACAGTCGGCGCGAAGCTCGGCGTCGAGTGCGGGTGATTGCTCGCGGCGAAGCTATCTTCCGGCTGTCGTCGGTGGGGACACTCATGTGCGCACCCGCGGATCGAAGTAGCCGTACAGCAGGTCGGCGACGAGGTTGGCGAAGATGACGGCGCCGGAGAAGAGTAGGAATAGTGCTTGCAGCAGTGGCACATCCGGCCCTGATAGGGCATCGACTGTCAGTGATCCGAGGCCGTTGATCGAGAAGACGAACTCGATCGTGATGGCGCCGCCGACCACGAAGCCGAGGTTGAGGAAGACCAGTGTCATGGTGGGAAGTAGAGCGTTGGGGACTGCGTGCTTGCGCCTGACCATCTTGTCCATGAGGCCCTTGGCGCGGGCGGTCTTGAGGTAATCCTGACTTGTCTCATCGATGATCGAGGCGCGCATAATCAGCGAGTACTCGGCCAGATAGATCACCGCGAGTGTGGTGACGGGTAGGAATAGATGCCAGGCCACGTCCAGCACGCCCTTGACGCTGGAGGTATCGACGCCGGGAGTGCTGATGCCGCCGGTGGGGAAGAGCCCAGGGATAGGCCCGACGCCTACCGCGAAGACGATCAGCATGATCATGCCGAACCAGAACTCGGGCATCGAATACAGCACGAGGGTGGTGTTGGTGGAGACCTGGTCGAACTTGCCGCCACGGTTCCAACCGCTGCGAATTCCCAGCCACACGCCGACGATCGTGGCGATGATCGTGGCCGACCCAACCAACAGGATGGTCGGCCAGACATGGGGGCCGATGACCTCCCAGACGGGTGCGCTGTACTTCACCGAAGGGCCGTTGCCGGTGAAGGGGTTGCGGAGGTACTGACCGAACTGCTCCATGATCGGCGCGTTGAGTCGAGCGCGCAGTTCGTGGATCTGGATGGGGTCAACATTTCGCCCGCGTGTATACAGCGCGATGGGGTCGCCAGGCATTATTCGGAAAAGGAAGAAGTTGAAGAAGATGACGAAGATGAAAGTCGAGATAGCTGCGAGAACGCGCCGCGCTACATAGCGACTTGTCGGGCTCGGCGACCAGTGTTGTTGTTGCCTCACGGGGGAGGCAGTGGCTGCAACGTCAGGGACAACTGACACTGGCGGGCCGACCTCCACTCTCGAGTGCATCGTGCGTGGTTTTTGCTGGCGTTGGGTCACCCTAACAAGTCGACGGACAGGTATGTCCGAGCTTGGTCAGCGCGTTCGCTGCGCCCTGGCGGCTACTCCTCGTTGCTATTCATATCGTTCTCGCGACCACGTCGAAGAGTGACTCCGACAACTACCACGATGATCACCAGAGCCGCGAGTCCGCCGATGAGTATCCAGTTCAGACTGCTTGATCCCTGGTTCGTCGGCTCGTTGGATGGCCCTGGGCTGATTGTGGTGACTGGCCGCAGGCTTTCGTATGACCAGGTGCCGTACTGGAAGAGCAGGGCGCCATCCGGATTGGGTTGTGGCACCAGCCCTTCGAAGCGGTCCGAACGGTAGGCCTCGTAGTTCGGGTAGTAGTACGTGACCACGTAGGGCGCGTCGTCATAGAGCATCTGCTGCATCTGCTTGACGAGTGCTGCCCGCTTGTCGACGTTGGTCTCGGTGCTTTGCTGTTCGAACAGAGCGTCGTAGGCAGGGTTGCAGTAGAAGGAATCCGACAGATTAGCCAGGATCGAGCCAGCGTCCTTGTAGGAACGGTTGGCACAGATGAAGGTCGAAAGCTGGTAGTTGGGGTCGGGCTCGACCACCCAACCCCACTCAAACATGTCGAAGTTCCCTTGGCCGATGATCTCGGTGAGGGCATCGGACGACATCACTTTGACATTGACCTCGACACCCACGGCGTTGAGAAAGCCCTTGAGGAACTCGCCGGACTTCTTCGATTCCGCTGAGTCGCTTCGGACGAAGAGTCGGAAGGAAAGGCGATCGCCATTGGCGTTCGCGCGGATGCCATCAGCGCCCACTGGGTATCCAGCCGCGTCGAGCAGCGTTTTGGCTTTGGCTGGGTCGTAGCCGACGGGGTTGGCGGGATCGAGGTGCAACGATGCGTAGAGAGGCGGGATGATGGTCGATCCAGCGGTGCCACCACCCCCGAGCACCTTGTTGACGATCACCTGTCGGTCGATGGCCCAGCCGAGAGCTTGCCGCAGGCTCTTGTCCTTGAGCAGCGGGTTGCCATCACCGATCGCGGTGCCGTCGTCGAGGGCCGCTCCGGTATTGAAGGCCAGCTCACTAAAGCCCGAATACACGGCCTGCACGGTAGTAACGCCAGGGGCACCTTCAAGCGAGCGGAAGACGTTTGCTTCCAACGAATCAGCGAAGTCAATCTCGCCCTTCTTCAGGGCCTGACCCAGCGCATCACCGTTCTTGTAGACCTTGAAGACGACCTCATCGACAGCGGGCTTACCGCGCCAGAAGTCGGGGTTGGCCTTCATCCGGATGAACTGTCCGACGCGTCGTTCGATCATGAGGAACGGGCCAGCGCCGACCGTGGGGACTGCCTCGGTTCCCTCGTTCTTGTAACTCTTCACTGCGTTTTCGTCGACGCTCTTCCAGATGTGCTCAGGAAGGATGTAGACGGACAACTTCGCCATGATGGGTGAGGGCTTTGCGACGGTGAGCACCAGTGTGGTGTCGTCGGGGGCCTCAGCCTTGGTGATGTTGGCTACGTATGACCCGAAGTTGGTCTTCTCATAGTCGCCGTTGAGGATGCGGTTGAAGGTGTACGCGGCATCCTTGGCCGTGAGCGGTACCCCGTCACTCCACTTGAGCCCGGCGCGAATCTTGTAGGTCCAGGTGGTCTTGTCGGCCGACTCTGTCCATGACTCGGCGAGGCCGGGCACTGTGCCAAAATCGGCAGCTGAATACTCGGTCAAGGTCGGGTATTCGAGTTGGTAGATCTCATACGACTCGGCCAGGATTCCGGTGAACGGATTCGCCGAATCGATGTCGGTGGTAACCCCGACCGTGAAGGTCACGGGAGGCGCGGAGGGGCTAGCCGATGGGCTCGCGCTATCGGCGTTCGCGATTGCCGGCGCAATGAGTGCGATTGCCAGAGCCAGACCTGCGCCGCCAGCGAGAACTCGGGTTCGGCGAGACTTCGGTCGCATATTTCCTCCGTGGCAACTGCGTGAACGAAATGGTTCCGTGCGGTCAAACATGGCCCTCACTGACTCACCAGTCAGCAGCGCTTTTCGCATTCTTACCGCATCCTTCGTCGTTGGGAAGGGAATGTGATCGCTTTGTTCCCAAGTTCCACTGTTCCCGAGTTCCACTGTTCCCGAGTTCCACTGTTCCCAAGTTCCGGGGAGTTCCTCGCATGGTGCAATTCATCTGCGCATCCGAACTCTTCTAGGCGGTGCCTCAATCTGGTTCGGCTATCCGCGCGACCCTGGGTCGAGTAGCGTCCGGGCATGGTTCAACCGCCTCGTGCCCCGCAACGTCCCGCTGTTACTGAACTCCATGGTCGGCAACTGGTTGACCCTTATGAGTGGATCGCAGATCCAACCGATCCTGAGGTGGCGGGCCTACTGGCGGCGGAGCGCGACTACTACGACTCGCGTATCGAAGTTTTAGCGCCACTGCGATCGGTACTGGCGGCTGAGATGACAGCGCGCGTGCCCGATGTCGAGCCTTCGGCTCCTTGGGAATCGGGCGGCTGGCGTTATCGCCGAGTTACCCCGCATGGCTGTGAGTACGACCAGCTTGTCCGGCGCCCCGTCGCAGACCCATCCGCAGCGGAGGTAGTGCTGCTTGATCTGCAGCAGGTGTTCAACGAGGGAGGCACGGGTTACGTCGCAGACGGATTGCTCAGCGTCAGCCCAGATGGTCGCTGGCTTGCTTGGTCAGTTGATTTCGACGGCGACGAGGTCTACGCCTTGCACTTTCGGGATCTAGCTACTGGCGTTGATCTCGGGGAAGTCGTCGAGCGCGTGTACTACGGCTCAGCGTGGTCTGCGGATTCGTCGTCCTTCCTCTACACCGTGCCTGACCACACCTATCGTCCGTTTCAGGCAAGGCGCCACGTTCTGGGTACCGCCGTCAGCGGCGACACCCTCGTATTCGAGGATCTCGACGATCGGCTCGAACTTGAGCTGCACTCCTCGCGGTCGGGCCGGTTCGCTGTGTTCTCGCTTCTGGGCCGCGGATTCACCGAAGAGTGGTTGCTGCCCACCGACGCGTTCGATTCATCTCCGGTTCTGGTTCGTCCCCGAGAGGTCGGCGTTGAGTACGAACTCGAGCATGCGCCGAACCTCGGCCCTGACGGTGGCGATGGGTTCTTCGTCACCACCAACATCGGTGCGAGCGAATTTTGCGTGATGTGGGCCCCCGTTCAGGACCCCTCCTCATGGTCGATGCTGATTCCCGAAGACCCAGAGAGCCGGGTTCACGGGGTTGACGCATTCGCCGGAGGTTACGTGTTGCGGCTAAGACGTGGCGGCGCGGCAACGCTGCGCTTGGTGTCGCGGACCGGTGTCGTGACTGACCTGCTTCCGGAGCAAGCCGATGGCATGGTTCGGCTCGAGCGCAACGACGACTGGGACGCCACAGCCGTCACTATCGCCACGGAGTCGTTCCTGCGCCCAGCGGTGTGGTCGGACATCGCTTTCGACGGCACGCGCTCTGAACGGCACCGGCGTGAGTCGGTCGGCGTCGACCTAGATCTGTATGTGTCCGAGCGACGCCTCGTGTCACGACCCGATGGCGCGCAGGTGCCCGTGATCGTGCTGCGGCACCGCGATACCCCGTTGGATGGGAGTGCCCCGTGCGTTCTCTACGGCTATGGCTCATACGAGTCGCCGTGTGATTCCAACTGGTATCTCGACTGGTGGCGTTCGCTGCCATCGTTGTTGGATCGTGGCGTCGTCTACGCGATTGGTCATCCGCGGGGTGGTGGCGAGACCGGACGGCGGTCATGGATCGATGGTCATCTGGCTGCGAAGCACAATACGTTCGATGATCAAGCGGCAATCGGCGAGTATCTGCTCGATGGGATCGTCTGCTGCATTGTCACTCGTGGGCTTTCGGCTGGTGGCCTTCTTCAGGGCGCGCTCTATGGACGGCGGCCACAGTTGTGGGCTGGCGTTGTGGCCGAGGTTCCGTTCGTCGACGTCGTGACCGCGATGCTCGACGCGTCCTTGCCGCTGACCACGCAGGAGTGGCTCGAGTGGGGGGACCCGCGTGATCCCGAGCAGTTCGAGTGGCTGGCGTCCTACTCGCCGATTCTTAACCTGCCCGATGTCGCTGATCGCCCGCCTCTGCTGGTGACTGGCGCGGTGCATGATCCGCGCGTACTCGTCCGCGAGCCGGCCCGATGGGTGGCCCGCCTCAGGGCATCGGATCCAAGTCACGGGCAGGGAGATGATCCGTCCTCGCCAGTGTCGGCGCGCTCGGTGTTGCTGCGCATCGAGATGGCCGAGGGCGCACATGCTGGCCCGCCCGGCCGCTATGCCGCCCTCGAGTACGAGGCCGAGATCTACGCATGGTGCCTGGCTGCCGTGGGAGTTACCGAGTAGTTCGGCCTCATCCGAGCGGGGCTGGCGGTTCGCAATCCGCTTTGGCCAGGTGAGGATGGGCACGCTAGCGTCTGGTACATGACTATCGACATGAGCGCCGGGATCCCGGGCATCGATCGCAATGTGACGACCTCAGTTCCACTCGACGGCAAGGCTGTCACCGGCTCCGCCTCGATCGAGGTTCGCGCGCCGTACGACGGTGCACTCCTGGGATCTGTGCCCTCTCTTACTGCTGCCGACGTCGATATCGCCGTAGCCGCCGCGAAGAAGGCGCTGCACGAACAGCCGCTGCCGCAGTGGCGCCGTGCTGAGATCCTCGATCGGGCAGCCACCGTGTTGGCTGAACGTCAAGAGGAGTTTGCTCGCTGCATCGCGCTCGAGGCGGCGAAGCCAATCCGCACGGCGCGTGCTGAGGCACAACGTGCAGTGAGCACCATGCAGTTCAGTGCAGCCGTCGCGCGTTCCCTTGCAGGAGAGATGGTTCCGCTGGAAGCCTCTGCCGCGGGCGAGGGCAAGATCGGCTTCCTTATGAAGGTGCCGATCGGTGTTGTTGGCGCGATCGCCCCCTTCAATTTTCCGCTGAACCTCGTGGCCCACAAGCTGGGCCCAGCCATCGCGGCTGGATGTCCGGTAGTCCTCAAGCCCGCGAGCCAGACCCCCTTCTCATCGATTCTCTTCGCTCGGTTGCTGCTTGAGGATGCCGGGCTGCCGGCTGGGTACTTGCACGTGGTTACTGGGCCGGGTTCTGTGGTGGGCAATGCGCTCGTCGATCACGACGACGTTGCACTGATCACGTTCACTGGCTCGCCAGAGGTCGGATGGGCGATCCGATCGCGCGCGCCACGTAAGCGGGTCGGCCTCGAACTCGGCAACAACGCACCGCTCATCCTCGAAGCCGATGGCGATTGGCGTTCGGCCGTGGCCAAGGTCAAGACCGCTGGGTTCAGCCACGCTGGCCAGTCGTGCATCTCCACGCAGCGATTGCTCGTGCACTCGTCCATCGCAGATGACGTCGTTGCCGAACTCACCGCGGCCATCAACACCTTGGTCGTCGGCGACCCGCTTGACGAGGCCACCGATGTCTCAGCGCTGATCTCGACCAGCGAGCGAGATCGAGTGGCTTCTTGGGTTGACGAAGCGCGAGCCGAGGGCGCCACAGTGACCACCGGCGGCGAGATCGGCGCAGACGGCGTGCTGCGTCCGACTTTGGTCGTCGACGCCACACCGCAGATGAAGGTGTGCTCGCAGGAGGTGTTCGGACCTGTTGTGGCCGTCACTCGATATGACGACTTCGACGATGCGCTCGCCATGGCTAATGACACTCGTTATGGCTTGCAAGCCGGCGTGTTCACCGCTGATCTCAACAAGGCGCTGAAAGCGGCTCGCACCCTTGACTTCGGGGGCGTTCTCATCAACGAGGTGCCTACGTGGCGCGCCGATCAGCAGCCCTACGGCGGCTTGCGCGATTCCGGCAACACGAGAGAGGGCCCGGCCTACTCGGTCCGCGAGATGACCGAGGACCGCTTGATCATCCTCACGGGTTGAGATAACCGGGCCTTGCAGACCCATCAATCCGCAGTTCACCCGCCTCACTTCGGTGCGTCGAAGCCTCGCTGTCGGTCGTGCCCGTTAGCGTCCGATTGTGCGGTTTCTTCACACGTCCGACTGGCATCTTGGTCGCACGTTCCATCGCGTTGACCTCATCGAGGCGCAACGCGATTTCGTCGACTGGTTGATCGATCAGGCGGTCGTCCGGGAGGTCGATGCGGTACTGGTCGCAGGCGATGTTTTCGACCGTGCAGTGCCGCCTGTCGAGGCTGTGAACTTGGCCTCGTCCGCTCTCGAGCGGCTTGCCGCTGCCGGGATCCCGGTGGTCGTCACCGCTGGCAATCACGACTCGGCCACTCGGCTCGGCTTCGGGTCACAGTTGGCTCAGGCAGCGGGCGTGCATGTGCGTACTCGGCTCGACGACGTTGATCGCCCGGTCACGCTCTCAGACGAGCACGGTGATCTGCACATCTATCCGATTCCTTATCTCGACCCCGACGTTGTGCACGGAGCACTTGGGGTCGACCGCACGCACGCCGATGTGCTGACCGCCGCGATGGATCGGGTTCGAGCTCACCGTGTAAAGAACCCAGGACGCGCTGTGGTGGTGGCGCACGCTTTCATTACCGGCGGGCAGGCAAGTGACAGCGAGCGCGATATCCGAGTTGGTGGCGTGCATGACGCGCCCGCATCGGCGTTTGATGGCGTCGACTATGTGGCTCTGGGTCATCTACATGGCGCGCAAGTCGTCAATGGATCGACCGCCACCATCCGCTACTCCGGCTCACCACTTGCCTACTCGTTCAGCGAGGTTCACCACCGCACGTCAGTGACTGTTGTCGATATTGACGCCGATGGGGCCGTGTCTTTCGAACTCGTTCCAACTCCAGTTCCGCGACGGCTCGGCGTCGTTTCGGGCCGCCTCGACGACTTGCTCACAGATCCAAACTTCGCTGTCCACGAGGATTCCTGGCTGCACGTCACCCTCACTGACGATCGTCGCCCTGAGGCTCCTCTTGCTGCGTTGCGCGCCCGGTTTCCCCATGTGGTGGTAGTCGAGTTCCGACCCGAGGGTGCTGGAGTCAGTGTCAGCGCTGATATCGCGCGTATGCGCGCTGCGGCCAGTGATCCGGTCGAAGTTGGCCGTGCGTTTCTGGCCTATGTCTGCGGCGGTGAGCCAAGCATCGAGGAGATGAAGGTACTCGCGCTGGCTGACGAAATGGCTCGGCATGACGGCGAACAGCTGTACGCGTTGCCTGAGTCGGTATCGGTCGACTCGCGCACCTCCGACCTGGATCTGTCCGCCGATTCCACAGCAGGTGTCGGATGAAGCTGCACCGGCTCGCTCTCGCGGCCGTCGGGCCATTCGCCACCGAGTTCGAACTCGATCTCGACCGCGTATCGGCGAGCGGCTTGTTCTTGCTCGAAGGCCCCACGGGGGCGGGTAAGTCGACGCTGCTCGACGCTGTCACATTCGCTCTGTATGGCGGTGTGGCTGGGCGATCTGCCAGTAAGGAACGGCTGCATTCGGACATCGGCGGAGACACCGAGCCGTTCGTCGAGCTTGAGTTCTCACTGGCCGGTGTCCGGCACCGGATTCGGCGCACTCCAACTCACGAGCGGCGCAAGCGCAACGGCTCAGGTACCACCACGGTCCAGTCCAGCGTGCGGTTGTGGCGCAGCCAGCAGGGCGAGGAGCTGCTGCTCTCGAATCGGGTTCGGGAAGCCGATGATGAAGTCCGTCGGCTGCTTGGCGGGCTGAGTCTTGAGCAGTTCTGCCAGGTTGTCGTGCTGCCGCAAGGTGAGTTCGCGACCTTCCTCCGCGCCGATGCCGAGCAGCGCCGCGACGTTTTGCAGCGGTTGTTCTCGACCGATCATTACCAAGCGATCGAGCGCGTGTCCGCCGACCTACGAGTGGCCGCGAACGTTCGGATAGGTAACGCCGATCAGTTGGTTCGAGATGCTGTGGTGGCACTTCGGCAGGTGGCAGGCGAGGAGTCGTTCGAGGTCGACTCGCTTCTTGATCTCACTGACGATGCGCGAGCCACTCGGCTTGATCTCACTGAAGACATACTGCGCGAAGAACTGTTGGGGTTGGCGGCGACCGAGCGCTCGACCGACTCCGATCGACAGCAGGCTCGCCAAAGCCTCGAGGCGCTACAGGACCTCAAACGACGCGCTGAGCGGCGCCGCGAACTCGAGCGTGATCGTGAGTTGCTTCTGGCGCGCAGCGCCGAGATCGAGCAATACGCGCTCGATCTCGATGCCGCCAATCGTGCGCTGGTTCTTGTTCCGCTTATCGACGAGCATGACCTTGCGCGCGCTGAGGTCGACTCCGTGCTCGCGCGACTCGCTGAGCTGCCGGTCGAATCAGGGCAGTTGGCCGAACTCGGGCTGCGTGAGCGCGCTACGGAGGCTAGGTCGCAGGCTGCCCAACTCGAAGCTGCCGTACGTGCTGAGTCCGCGCAAACCGAGCGCCGGGTTCAGGTGGCCGAAGAGAGCAAAGTGCTCGGTGAACTCGTGGCGCAGCGGATCAGTCGCGCCGCTCGAGTCGAGTTGGCGCCGGAATCGATCGCTCAACTGCGCTTCGACCGTGACCGCATCCGCATTTTGTCCGCTCGCGAGCCTGATATCCGACTTCGTCGCGATGCCGCGGTGGATCGTCTGGCAGCCTGGTCGACCCTGAATGAACTCGAAGACGATGTGGAACTGTGCAGTGACAAACTGCGACTCGCGATCGATGTCGCGCAAGATGCGCGGGGCGCCCACCAGGACGCACTGCACACCCACCTTGCCGGGATGGCAGCCGAACTCGCTGCGCAACTTGGCGACGGCGATCCGTGCGCGGTGTGCGGCTCCACTGTTCATCCTGCACTTGCCCAAGGTGCGGTAGGCCGCGTCGATGAGGCCAGCCTGGCCGAATTCGCTGCCAGTGTTGACGTTGCGGCGCAGCTTCGTCACGTCGCGGATGCAACGCTCGCTGCTGCCCGCAGCACACTGGCTACCCGTCAGGTTCAAGCTGGCGACAAGGATCCGAGCGCGGAGGTCGCATCGCTCAGCGAGGCCCTCGATGAGGCCCTCGCTGCCCAGAGTTCCCTTAGTCGTCACGAACTTGCGGTCGTGCAAGCCGAAGCTGATTTCGACTCCGATCGCACCGAGCTTGCTCGACTCGAGGTTGCATCTGCGGCAGCGCATGACCTCGTGCAGAGACTCACACGCGAGTGTGACGACCACGACCAACTCGTCAGCGCATCCCGCGGTGGATACATCAGCGTGGCCGACCGCCAATCGGCACTGTTCGAGCAGGCGGATTCACTCGACGAGCGGGCGGTCGTGCTCGGTCGAGCACAGGCGGCTCGAGAGAGATTGCAGCGCGCCCAGTCGGTCCTCGACTTGGCTGTGCATTCTGGCGGTTTCACTTCCGCGGAGGCAGCCACAGCAGCACGGCTCGACCACGCTAGCCGCACCGAGCTCCAACGTGCGCTCGACGAGAATCGAGCCGCGTGGGCAGTAGTTAACTCGGGGTTGTCGTCGGCTGAGATCGCTAGTGCACTGCCTGAAATCCCTGATCTAACCGTCGCGTCAGATGCCTTGGTGCTGGCCGAGACGCGCTATGAAGCGGCTCGTGCTCAGGCAACGGCACTCCGGAGCAGGATCCGCGATGTACACGCGGCACGCGAACACCTGCTGGCGGCCCAAGATGCCACGGCCAAGATCCGCGACGAAGTTCGCGCGGTGGTGCGGGTAGCCGATGCTGTCACTGGGCTAGGCCGAGTGAATCCACGTCGAATGACTCTGTCGACTTACGTGCTTCGTGAGAGATTCGAATCCGTGGTCGCCGCTGCAAGTCATCGACTCGAGCGGATGAGTAGTGGCCAGTTCTCGCTCGAACGTGACGAAGCAACCACGGGGGCAAAGAAGGCGGGCCTTGGGCTTGTCGTTTTAGATCAGTGGTCTGGTACTCGTCGCGATACTCGCACGCTGTCGGGCGGGGAGTCGTTCTACGCGTCACTTGCATTGGCTCTTGGCCTCGCAGATGTCGTCCGCGATGAAGTCGGTGGTGTCGAGCTCGAGACCTTGTTCATTGATGAAGGCTTTGGATCGCTGGATTCTGAGTCACTAGAGCGGGTCCTTGATGTCATTGACTCGCTGCGTGATGGCGGCCGCGTTGTGGGCATAGTCAGCCACGTCACTGAACTCAAGGACCGAATCCCTGACCGCATTGAGGTTCGCAAGTTGGTTACTGGCGGGTCGGCCGCTTCAGTCTGCGCGTAGTGCTTGCCTGACAGCGTTGACAGCGTTGACAGCGTTGGCAGCGTTGCCACAGCGTTGCCACAGCGTTGCCACAGCGGCAACGGGCGTTCGGGCTAGTTACCCAGATGCCAGGTGACGTTGCCATGGTCGTCGTCCTGATGCACGATCACGGTGCTTTGGGTACCGGCTGGATCGGTTGCCGTGCACTCGAATGTGTTGTCTGCCGCTACCGGCACTGACTCGGGGCAGCGAACGCTGATCGAGGTTTGGCCTTCGCTGGAGAGCACTGCGCTGACCTGTTGCTCGATGCCACGGACGTCGAGTAAGGAACGGTTCCGCGTGTAGATCAGCGCCATCGCAGCGACCACGATCGCGGTGATGAGCAGGACCACGAACAGCAACGTGAACCAGACTCGGAACCGGTTGGCTTGTGGCGGCGCCTCGGAGGTCGCAAACGCAGGGACAGCCGAATGATGCCCACCCGGGGGAGCGCTTGGTGCCGCAGGAGTCGGCGGCTGGGGTGGTAGCGGACCTGGCGCTGCCAGTGGACTAGGAACTGGGGCAGTAAGTGGCAAATGTGTCGAATTAGACCAATTTGTCCCGTTCCACCAGCGCAGCTGCTGCCCGCCGGCCGGATCTGGATACCAGCCTGGCTCGGGCAGTGAATCGGTCGTCACGGTGTGAACCTAGCGCGGGGGAGCGTGCTTTCTCCACGTGGTTTCTAAAGGAAGGCTCATGATTTTGCCAATTTGTGGAAGTTCACATGCGGGAGGCTGCTCTCACTACTAGCCTGAGCCCGCTTCACGTGAAAGTGGAGTTGCGATCTCGGACCGCCGAATCCCGTCCCCGAGCCTCGTAAGAACCCTAGGACGGGAGTGGGGGAACCACACACGCGACCGGTGAACGTGACCGGTCTTGGGGTGAAGTCGCTCGCGCGACAGGCCTATTCCTCGGGCCTAACCCGACAGCTCACCTCGCAGGCGGCGGAGGATCGACATGGCAAGAGATGTATTTGGGCTGCGCGCAAGTGCTGCCGTGGGTTCGCTCACTTTTGTGCTGTGCCTCGGTTTGGCGACGACCGGGTCCGCGTCGGCCGCCACAGTGCCCGTGGCGTCATATCCATCGGCCGTATCGGCGGCGCCCTCGTCCATTGCGATGCCTGTGTTGAAACTGGGCATGCGCAGCGCGGATGTCCGATACGTGCAGATCGTGGTTGGAGTTTTGGCCACCGGTTACTACGGAACTGCCACGGTCGCGGCGGTCAAGAAGTTCCAGATCGCCCACAAGATCAAGCCGGCCGACGGTGTTGTTCGCGCGGCCACCTGGACCGTGCTCAAGCGAGTTGGGGCCGTTCAGGCATCGCGTGCCGCGGCAGCGCGACCCGCAGTGTGGGCCCCGAGCGGGCCGGCCTGGGATGAGTACCCGGCTTGGGTTGAGGCCTTCGGGATATGCATAGCCAAACACGAGTCATGGGGCTCTGGTCTATGGACGGCTCGTAACCGCTACACCAGCGCTTCGGGTGCATTCCAATTTCTGGACTCCACGTGGCGGGGGCAGATGGCTCGGGCCGGGGTCAGTGGTTACTCGCGTGCCTACCTCGCGCCTGCGATTGTGCAGGCTCGGGTCTTCGCGTTCAACGTGTTCTTCTACCACACGCAAAAGAGCTGGGTTGGCGCCAATTGCGGCTACGGCACCTGATCAGTTCGGCCCGTGACGGCCAAAAAATGTGGCTGGCCTCGTCGAATTGAGGGGCCGTTTGCGGTCAAGGCCAACTAGACCAGGCGCCTGAACACCAGATCAGACACTTCGCGCCCCTGATGTATGCCGGTGCGCTCGAACTTGGTCATCGGCCGATTCCGGCGCTCGCCCATGTCTGGTGTTGCTCGGGTGAGCAGTGGCTCGGCGGCTAACACCTCGAGCATCACCTCAGCGTAGGGAGCCCAGTCGGTGGCACAGTGCAAGATGCCATCTGGCGCGAGGCGTTGGGCCATCAGCGTTACCAACTCGGGCCGGATCAAGCGCCGTTTGTGATGCCGTGCCTTAGGCCAAGGATCTGGGAAGAACACTCGAATCTCCGCCAGCGCTGCCTCAGGTACCTGCTGCCGCAGGAATACCACTGCGTCGTCATGCACGAGACGAATGTTGGTGAGTCCGAGCCGCTCGATCGCAAGCAGTAGCTGGGCCACGCCGGGTGTGTGAACGTCGATGGCGATGATCAGGGTTTGCGGGTCGCGCTGAGCCATCTCGATGGTGGCGTCCCCGACCCCGAAGCCGATCTCCACGACGACCGCATTTGTGGCGCCGCTGGTCAGGCTGAGGACATCGAGGGTGCCAGCGGGGATCTGCCATTGCGGTAGGAGTCGGTTCAGCGCGTCGAAGTGGGCAGGCGTCATTCGTCCCCGACGGGGATGGAAGGTGCGGATCTCCTGCATGACTTCGACAGCCTACGGGTTGGCTGGCCGCCCCTGGCTCCATGTGGGTGAGTGCTGACAGGACTCCTGGCTGCCGACAACGCAGTCTCGAAGGGTGAGCCAGCTCCCCTCGATAGTCACTAACACCTGGGCACAGACATCCATCGATTGCGCACCTGATGCGCTGATCATGGTCGCGCCGGACTTATCGCTCGTGTGGGCCAATGAAGCCGCTGAGCAGCTACTGGGCTGGCCACGTGGTGAGCGACTGCAACGCAGCATCGTCGATCTGCTTCATCCTGAGGACCTCACCCTGGCTGGTCTTGCCTTTGGCACCGTGCAGGACAAGGAGATGGGGGCGCCGCTCGAACTTCGCGTGGCTACTCCGCGGGGATGGGTGCTGGTGGAAATCGTTGGCCGCTGGGCAAAGCACCTGGGCGAGCACGGCATGCTCGTTGCCTCACTTCGCGACCTCACCCAGCGTCGACGTTGGGACTTGGCGACTCGTGACGACGAGCAACTTCGTCGCCTCGTCGATCACGCAGACTCTGTCACGATCCTGGTGGGTGTGGATGGCTGCGTGATGTCGCATTCGCCAGCGCTAACAAGGCAACTCGGGCACGATCCTGAAGTCGTCCAAGGTGGGGCGGTCGCGGATCTTGTCGTCGCCCACGATCGCGCTGCACTAACCGCGCTGTTGGACGGGATGCTCAGCCGTCACAGTGATGGCATGGTCCATCGACAGACGATCGAACTCGGGCTCATCTCCACTCGTCGGCCTGATCCGGTGCCGTACGAACTCACGATCGTCGATCTGCACTCTGATCCGATCGTGGGGGGCTTTGTCATCACCGCGCATGATCTGAGTCGATTGCGCGTAGCGCAGCGCGCGCTTGAGCACCAAGCCCTGCACGATGAATTGACTGACCTGCCGAATCGTCGCATGTTGATGCGACAACTCCAGACTTGGCTGGGCGAGGGCCGATGCGTGGCACTGGCCTTCCTCGACATTGATCGATTCAAGCCAGTAAACGATCTGTTCGGCCACGAGGCCGGCGATACCGTCTTGCGGGCTCTCGCTGATCGACTACTGGACGGCGCGGCTCGCTTTCGCGGCGCGATAGTCGCTCGACATGGTGGCGACGAGTTCGTTGTTGCGACCTGTGTCGACGAAGATACGGCGCCAATGTCGGCGGCGCTGTTGGCCGGACTGCTTGGCGATGCACTTCGGTTGCCGATCCGACTTCCGGTAGGTCCACTGCAGTTATCAGCCAGTGTGGGAGCTGCTACCTCCCTGGAACTAAATGACGCTGAGGCGCTGATCGCTGCCGCCGATGCGCAGATGTATGTGCACAAGAGAGCTAGCCGTGGTGCGCCCACCCTCGACTCGACAGTCGATACCCGACGGGAGTTAGCTGAGGAACTCGTCGGGGCGGTCGCTCGTGGCGAGATTGTTGTTTACTACCAACCGATCGTGGATCTGCGTACCCGCGAGATCGAGGGGGTCGAAGCCCTCGTGCGTTGGCAACATCCCAAGCGTGGGCTGCTCGCGCCGGCTGCCTTCCTATCGATCGCGCAGGACATTGGCCTTGATCGGGAGATCGATCTGTTCGTTCTGGAAACCGCCTGCCGGGCGGTGGCCGAACGGATTCGCGACAGTGATCAGCACCTGAAATTAACGGTCAACATCTCGGCAGATCATCTCGCTGATGTCGATGTCCCGACCACCGTGGCGCGTGTGCTCGACAAGTCCGGGTTACCAGCGCACCTGCTCTGGCTCGAGATCACCGAGCATGCGGTTCTCCAGCAACCATCCCACGGGCCTGACACCACTGTGCTGGCTGCATTCGACAAGCTCAATCGGCTAGGTGTCCGGCTTGCGATCGATGATTTCGGCACCGGCTTCTCCTCACTCGCCTCTCTGGTGAGCTACCCAATCAACATGGTGAAGATCGATCGCTCCTTCGTCGAAGGCGTCGAAAGTGAACAGCGCAGCGCCGCGATGGTCGAAGCTTTGCTTGCCCTCTCCCACCGGCTCGACATCACAGCGGTGGCCGAAGGTGTTGAGCGAGAAGAGCAAGTTGACGAACTCATTGAGCTTGGCTGCCGGCTTGGGCAGGGTTTCTTGCTCGGACGGCCAAGCCCGCAACTGCCTGGCGCCCTCGTTCGTTCTCCGCTGGGGCCAAATTCTTCGGGCAGGTATTTTCCAGGCTCAACGAAGGCGTCTTGAGCCTGCTGCTGCCGGGGGAGGTTGAGGCTGAGGGTCGGCATATGCACGTTGGTTGTTGACGCTCTCCCATGTGTCTGGTTCACTCCGGTCATGGTGAGTATGCAGACTTCGTCCGGTCCGTCCGACGCGCAGCACGGCCTGGTCTCTCGCCGATCTGTGCTGCGCGCTGCATTGCTGTCGTCGGCGTTCATCGCCGCCCCTGCGCTCCTGGCGGCGTGTGCACCACCAACCACCACCGTGGCCACTAACAAAATCTTCCGGGTGGGTTGGAAGTCCGACATTGACACCCTCAACCCGCTTACGACCGTCACTACCGAGGCGGTCGAGGTTCAGTCGCTGATCTACGACACCTTGATGGCATACGGCCTTGACCTCAAGCCTGAGCCCTCGTTGGCTGCGTCCACCGTGGCCGCCGGTGCGACGATCACCTACACCCTCAGGGACGGCGTTACCTGGCACGACGGCACGGCTTTTACCTCCGATGACGTTGTCTACACATTCGACTTGATCGCCAAGAACTCGCTTGGGGTGAATGCGCAGTACTTCAGTGACTATGTTTCTGCGGCCGCCCCGGATGCCAAGACGGTCGTCGTCACGTTCAAGCGCCCCCAGGCTTTTGACCCGGGCCTAGTGGTGCCGATCATGCCCAAGCACATTTGGTCCAGCCAGAGCGTCGACCAGATCCAAAAGGCGGCGAACGACAAGCCGATCGGCACTGGGCCGTTCACGTTCAAGGAGCGCAAGCAAGGTCAGTCGGTCAGTGTCACGCGCAATGAGAAGTGGTGGGGCGACAAGCCAGCCGCTGCTGGAGCAAGCTGGACTGTCTACACCAACGATGACCTGATGGCGCAAGCGCTCAAAAACGGTGAGATCGACATCATTCCGCAGGTGCCCCCCACCGTCTTCACCGGTTTGCAAGGTGAAACGACCCTTACCTCTGAGTCGTTGGATTCTTTCTCCTTCCATCACATCGGCATCAATCTTTCACAGGTTCCAGGGTCCAAGGGCAACCCGCTGCTGCTCGACAAGGGCGTGCGTCAAGCTTTGGGTTATGCCCTGGACCGCAAGCAGATCGCCGAGATCGCCTATGCCGGTTTCGCCTCGCCTGGTGGCTCGATTCTGACGCCTTCACTCGGTGACTTCTACTACGAACCCACCGGTGACGCTGTGATCGACAACAACCCCGAGAAGGCCAACGCACTTCTTGATGCTGCCGGATACACGGCCAAGGACGGCGACGGCATCCGTCAGACCAAGGACGGCAAGCCCCTTGCGTTCCGGATCATCGCGATCTCGACTACGTCCACCGACGTTCGTACCGCGCAGTTGTTCCAGGCCACCGCAGCGAAGGTCGGAATCAAACTCGACTTCGCCACGGTCGACTCCGACACCATGGCCAGCACGGTCTACAACGTTGAGGCCCCCGACTGGGACATCTTTGTCTGGGGTTGGGACTCTGGCGTGAATGATCCCTGCTACTTGCTGGGTGTGCCATTGACCAGTCAGATCGGTGGCAACAACGACGTCTTCTATTCCAACCCCGCTTACGACGCGCTCTATGACCAGCAGGCGACTGAACTCGATCACGCCAAGCGAGTTGCGATTGTCATGCAGATGCAGCAGATGTTCTACGAAGACTGCGGGTATCTCGTGGCCGTGTACATCAAGAAGCTGCAGTCGTACGGCAACGCTGGCTGGGCCAATCTCACTGCCGTTCCCGGTGGCATCATCTTCAACTTCACTCGGGACAACTACCTCAAGGCAACTCCCGCTGGCTCCTAGCTTCGACCATGCCTCCGTTACTTCGTCGAGTCCTAGTTCTGTGTGCGTCGATCTTTGCCGTCCTCACGTTCAACTTCTTCCTCTTTCACATCATTCCTGGCGATCCGATCCGGCTGATCGCACGTTCTCAGCGCTTGGACCCTGAGGCAGTCGCGCGGTTGCGGACCACCTACGGACTCGATGGATCGCTGCCAGAGCAGTACGGAAAGTACTTGTCGAATCTGGCTCACGGCGACCTCGGATATTCATTCTCGCTGCACGAGAACGTTGCCGACATCGTCGGCCGTGCGCTTCTCAACACGTTGATTTTGCTGACGGTATCGACCTTGATAGTCGTCATCGTGGGGATCGCAATTGGCGTTTTCGCGGGCTCGCGGCAGGGCACCCGCAGCGATTCGACCACGGTGGTCACCTCACTCGTCTTTTGGAGCCTGCCGACATTCTGGGTCGGGATGCTCCTGGTCTTCATCTTCGGAGTATGGATCGGTGGTCTGCCGATTTCGGGGATAACCACCCCGAATGCCGTGTACGGCAACTGGTTTCAGTACATCTCGGATATCGGACGTCATCTGATACTGCCGACTTTGACTCTGGCCATCGTTGACATCGCGTTCTTCGTCATCATCACCAGAACGTCATTGCTCGAAGTGATGGGTGAGGACTACATGCTCACCGCACGAGGCAAAGGGCTGTCTCGGCGCACGATGGTGTGGAAGCACGCAACACGCAATGCGCTGCTGCCTGTGGTGACTGCTTCCGTGCTCTACATCAGTGCACTCGTGGCAGGTGCAATTCAGGTGGAGGTTGTCTTCTCTTGGCCCGGGATGGGCTTGCTCATGTACAACTCGGTGATGGCCCGCGATTACCCGACTCTGGAAGCCTGCTTCCTACTGACCTCGGTCGCGGTGCTGGTGGCCAACTTCTGTGCCGACCTGATCTATCGACGTCTCGATCCGCGAGTGACGGTGGGAACATGACCTTCGATTTAGGAGCCATCGATGGCGGCGCGGTTGCAGCCCCGCCGCGGCGCACGTCGAATCTGCGGTTGCTCTGGCGCGATCGCCTGGGACGAACCGGGCTCATCCTGCTTGCGATCTCGGCGCTGATGGCGATCCTCGGACCGATTGTGTTCCCTTTCGACCCTGCGCAGGTGGGTGCTAACTCGGCGTCGATCTTGCAGCCGCCCTCGTTGACCTACTGGCTCGGCACTGACGAACTAGGTCGAGACGTATTCAGTGAGTTCTTGGCTGGTGCTCGGATCTCGCTGTTCGTCGGACTTATGGCGACGTTGATCTCGACCATCATCGGCGCAGGTGTGGGGGTTATCTCTGGCTACTTCATGGGCCCGGTCGACGGTGGCCTGATGAGCATGACCGACTTTTTTCTGGTGGTTCCGGCCCTGCCGCTCATGATTGCCCTCGGCGCGATCTTCGGGCAAAACCTGCTCATCATCATCTTGGTGATTGGATTCCTGTCGTGGCCCCGCACGGCGCGCATCGTGCGTTCGCAAACTCTTTCGTTGCGTCAACGACAGTACGTTGCACGCGCAAAATCGTTGGGCGCCAGCGACTTTCGGATCATCCGCAAGAACATTGCGCCACACGTTATGCAGTTGATCGTGGCGAACACCATCCTGGTAGTCGCGGGATGCATTCTGGCGGAAGCCACCTTGAGCTTCATTGGGCTAGGCGACCCAGATCGCATCTCGTGGGGATCGATGCTGCACTTCGCATTCGTCTCTGGCGCGATCGGCCGAGGCGCTTGGTGGTACTTCCTGCCGCCGGGTCTGGGCATCCTGCTCGTGGTGCTGGCGTTCACCTTGGTTGGCCATGCATTCGAGCGGATCGACAATCCCAGGTTGAGGGGTTCGGCATGAGCCTGTTGGAGATCAAGGATCTGCATGTCACTTATGACGCGGTCGACGGTGCTGTGCTGGCAGTCGATGGTGTCGATTTCTCCATCGAGCCCGGTGAGTTCGTTGGTCTCGCTGGTGAGTCTGGTTGCGGCAAGACCACCATGGCGATGGCCATTCCCAACCTCCTACCGCGCTATGCCCGCATCTCGTCCGGCTCGGTCAGCTTCGACGGGCAAGAACTGAGCTCGATGAGCGAGGAGCAACTTCGCGCCTACCGTTGGAAGGAGATCTCGGTCGTCTTCCAGGGAGCACTCAATGCGCTGAATCCGGTACAGACAGTGGGTAGCCAGATCTCCGAACCCATTCGGGCACATGACGATTCGGTGTCCGAGAAGCAGGCCAAGGACCGCGCTGACGAACTGCTTGAGGCGGTGGGTATCCCGGCACGTCGAGCCGCTGATTTCCCCCATCAGTTCTCGGGCGGTATGCGTCAGCGCGTGATGATCGCCATGGCGCTTGCCTGCCGGCCCAGGCTGGTGATCGCGGATGAGCCGATCACTGCCCTTGATGTGATGACCCAGGCGCAGATCATCGATCTCTTGCGCACACTCAGTGAGCGTTACAACTTGGCGATGCTGCTCATCTCGCATGACCTGTCAGTGCTGGCACAAACGTGTGACCGGGTAGCGGTTATGTACGCGGGCAAGATGGTTGAGTCGGGTCCGGCCACCGATGTCTTTGGGCCGCCCGCGCTCGGACTTGGTGCTCAGCACCCGTACACGCAGCGACTCCTGCGCGCGTATCCCAACATCCAGCACGAGCGTCGCTTCATCGACGGGATCCCCGGAACCCCTCCTGACCTGTCGCAAAGTCAATCTGGCTGCCGGTTCGCACCTCGATGCGATGTGGCGCTCGACATCTGCGCCAGCACTGAGCCCGAACTTCTCGTCGTGGGCAAGAACCATCGAGCGGCATGTCACCTGCTCGGGCAATCTGGCGGGGGGTGAGCTGTCATCGTGAGCGACCAATCTGATGACGCGCGCGCGCCGACACCGGTGCTGTCGATTGAAGGGCTGGAAGTGCAGTACCGCACCCGGTCAGCCGATGGGCGTACGAAGCTGCTGGCGCGGGCCGTGGATGGTGTCGATCTGGTGCTCTACCCCGGCGAGACCTTGGCGATCGTGGGCGAGTCGGGGAGTGGCAAGACATCGATTGCGAATGCCGTGATGCGCCTGATCGAATCCTCGTCGGGCCGGATCATGTTCGAGGGCATCGATCTTGTTCCATTGCGCGGCAAGGCATTGCGAGATGTGCGGCCACGCTTACAGATGATTTTTCAGGACCCGTTCGAGTCACTCGACCCAAGGCTCACTGTGCTGGACACTGTGCTTGAGCCGCTGCTCATCAACGGGATCGGTGAATCTGCCGATGAGCGTCGCGCCTTGGCATATGCCGCGCTTGAGAGCGCCGGCCTGACCCCGGCGGAGCGAATCGGTAAGAGGTATACCTACGAACTTTCGGGTGGCCAACGACAGCGGGTGGCTATTGCGGCCGCCATGATTCTGCAGCCTGCTGTTGTGGTGGCGGACGAGCCAGTATCGATGCTCGATGTGTCATTGCGTGCGGGCATTTTGCGGCTGATGGCCGATCTGCGTGATCGTCTCGGGGTGGCGTATCTGTTTATCACCCACGACCTGTCCCTTGCCTGGATGTTCGCCGATCGGATTGCCGTGGTGTATCTAGGGCGGGTCATCGAAGAGGGTTCGCCAGTGGATCTCATCGGCTCTCCTCGCCATCCATACACTCGGGCGCTGGTGTCGGTGATCCCAGTTCCCGAGCGCGCGCAGGCAAGTGACCGCACCGTCTTGACTGGCGAGATTCCCAATCCCACTGCTATCCCGAGTGGGTGCCGATTCCACCCTCGCTGCCCGCTCTATCGCGATCTCGGTGAGCCGGCCCGATGTGTTTCGCAGGACCCCGCGCTCACACTTCTGCAGATCGGCTCGTCGACTCCGCATCGGGTCGCATGTCATTTCACATCGGCTGAGGAAAGCGAAGCTGGCTCGACATAGGCCCGAGTCAGGGGCTGCGGCGATTTCGCAACCTGCATTGGTCGTGCCTGCTGGCTAGTAGGGCCCATGCCTCGGCCTTGGCTTCATCGGGGTGCACCACTTCGCCGTCATCCAGACGGTGCTCAATAGCAACGAGTGCGCCGACCGCCTTCGCGCCTATTGCGGCAGCACCTACAGCGGAGTGGGGGGCTGCCGGATCGCCGCACTGATGCACCACGCGGCCGGTCGAGTCTGCGAGTTCGCGTAGCAAGTTCGAGTCGATGCCCTGCCCGGCAACGTGGATGTCACCGCGACGCGGAGTTATGGCATCAAGGACACTGATGCACCGCCGTGATTCCAGCACGATGCCGTTGCTGAATGCTCGCACAAGCTCACCCGGCCCAGTTCGCATCGTGAGTTCTTCGACGATGCCCGTGAGCAGCGGGTCCCAGAGCGCGCCTTGTTCGCCGGGTGCGACGTAGGGCAAGAAGACCGGTACGTCGGCCGAGTGCGGATCGACGTCGCGAGCGAGTTGACTCACCCCTGCGGCACCACCGTCTACTGCGAGCAACTGCGCCAGCCAGGCCAGCCCGGACCCGGTTGCGAGGAGGTCCATTTCATAGCCGTAACCGGAAAATGCCATTGGTGTCAAGAGATATCGGTGTTGCGGATCGATGCTTGGTGTTGTGCCGAGCCCGATGATCACTGTGCTTGTGCCGGCTAGGTAGACAACGTCTCCGGGATCTTCCACTCCAAGTCCAAGGACGCCAGCTACTGCGTCAGCAGCCCCTAGCGCTACCGGGATGTCCCTGGGGAGTCCGAGGGAAGTGGCAGCCGCTCTCGTCAACATCTGCACATGGGTCGACTCGGCCAGCGGGGCAAGTCGAGGCAATTGCCGGCGGACGGCTCGGTGTGCGAATTCCTCGACCTGGGCATTCCAGGTGCCTGATGCGAGGTCGAAACATCCTGAGCCGGTGGCTGTTGCCGGATCAGTGGCAGGCGATCCGGTCAGCCACCCGAACAGCCAATCCTTCGCCCCGAGGAGTTGAGTGGCCTGGTTACTGCGCCCGTTGGCCGTCGTGAGGCGCATGGCCATCGGAAGGAGATAGCGACCATCGACCCACTGTCCCGTGGTTTGGTAGAGCAGATCGGGACCCACGGTGTCGCGAAGGAGTTCTCCTTCGGCTTCAGCGCGGGAATCTTCCCAGGTAATCGCAGGGCCGATTGGCGTGCCTTCGTCGTCGGCTAGAACCAAAGTGGGGATCATTGCAGACAGGCCGATCGAGGCCCAGCGGTTTGGTGCCACGGATGCCGACAACTCGCTCACGACGCTGTGCAGCGCGCGGATCCAATGCGCCGGTTCCTGCTCTGACGCACCGGGTTCCGGCCGCGCGGTCGGGTAGTCGGCACGTGCGGAAGCCAGGATCACGCCGCCGTGGTCGATCGCGACGCCCTTCAGACCAGAGGTGCCAAGGTCGAGCCCGATGAAGACGTCAGCACCAGGCGTGGGCACCGATTCAGCTCCTCAACTACGCGTAACTGGACCTCAGCCGGAGATAACGTCGAAAGCTTCCGCTGCGGCCACGAGCGTACGGTCAATGTCATCATCAGTGTGCACCAACGAGACGAACAGGTTCTCGAACTGCAGCGGGTGGAAGAGCACCCCTCGAGTGATCATCTCCTCCCAGAACCGCGTGAACATCGCCTCATCGGCGTAGCGCTCGGCGTCGCGCCAGTTCTTGATCGGCTGGTCGGAGAACCAGAGCTGGAAGACGGTGCCGAGCCCGTCAACCCGAGCAGGTATGCCGGCGTCGGCTGCGAGAGTTCGCAGTCCTTCGGCGAGACGATCGCCAATGGCGCGCTGCCGGTCGTATAAGCCTGGCTCGGCGAGCACGTCCATCGTGGCTGATACGGCCGCGCACTGGATGACGTTGGCGTTGTAGGTGCCGGAGTGCGAGTAGCGACCTTCGGAGATCATGCTCATTGCCTCGTGGCTGCCGCCAAGGGCGGCCACGGGGAAGCCACCGCCTAGGCCCTTTGCCAAGGTGGTGAGGTCGGGGGTGACGCCGAAGAACTCTTGCGCGCAGCCGCGAGAGAACCTAAAGCCGGTGATGACCTCATCGAAGATGAGTAACGAACCGTGCTTGGTGGTTTCCGATCGCAGCAACTCGAGGTAGCCGGGCTCGGGCAGGATGCAACCGGTGTTGAACACGGCGGGCTCGGTGATGACCGCAGCGATCTCGTGGCCACGTTCGGTCATCAGCCGGACGAAACTGTCAGGGTCATTCCAGGTAAGCACAATCAGGGTGTCGCTGAGTTCGAGTGGGACGCCAGGCCCGGATGCGACCGGACGCGGGCTCTCGGCTGGCCCAGCTAGAGCCGGATCAACGTGGTTGCTCCAGTACACGGTGTCCTGCCAGCCGTGATAGTGCCCTTCGAATCGGACGATCATGCGCCGACCAGTGTGGGCGCGGGATAGCCGGATTGCGCTGCCCACTGCTTCGCTTCCCGAGTTGGTGAAGCGCACCTTCTCGATTCCAGGAACGGCTGCGACAACCTTCTCCGCCGCTTCGATCTCCAGTTCGTACGGAAGGCCGAAGCAGGTGCCGTACTCGGCGATGGCGTCTGACACTGCCTGTGTCACGACTGGGTGCCGGTGGCCCAGAATCATTGGGCCGAGCCCGAGCAGGTAATCGATGTAGTCGTTGCCATCGACGTCGCGCACGTGCGATCCCGTGCCTTGCGCCATGAATGGGGGATAGGGCGACCAGCCGAACTTCACCGTGCGCGCACTGCTACCCGCGCCGCCGGGGATGATGCGGCTGGCCCGTTCGAACAGGGCGCGCGAGGTAGGTGTGCGGGCTGCGTAGGTGTCGATGAACGAGTCGGCTGCCATGGTGTCTCCGTGCTGGTGTGGCGGGATCTTGCTCCCGCGAGTTCTGCATAGTGTGTATGCAGACTCTACCTCGCCGGTAGCCCTCGGACTAGTTCTTGTCCGGCGAGCGGTTGGGTCTTAGCCCCCATGGTCCAGGGTGCGTCACCGGGAGAACTTGTCGATCGGTGCGGCCCGAGAGGTAGAACGCGAATCCGTCGGTGGGGTAGACCTGTTGGAAACAGTCGAAGGGCTGGCCATCGACTGAGAAACTGACTCCCCGAATGCGTGCGACCTGATCGCGCGCGGCCAGGTTGAGCAATCGCCGTTCCTGCATCGATGCCTTGACTATCTCGAGGTGCTGTTCCTCGTAGGCGTCTATCAGCCCGTAGCGGTCGGCGAGGAGTCGGTAGAGCGAGACGTCACCCGAGCGAACGTCGGAGTCGAGCCCGGGGGCCAGGCTCACCGGAATGTACGACGTCTCGCTGATCATTGGCCGCTGCTCGATCACCCTTAGGCGGCGGATGCACCAGACCCGCGCGTTACTGCGGATTGCTAGGGCTGTTGCGATGTCCTCGGTCGGGATGCCATCGGATACCTCAAGAACTTGAGTGGTTACCTCCGGCGGAGTCTGGCCCCGGGTCAGGGTCGCGAGTAGTCCGCCGGCGAGCGCAGGGCTGGTCAGAATCCGTTCGGCAGCGACGAAGGTACCGACCCCTTGGTGGCGACGAACGCGGCCGGCGCGCTCGAGTTCGTCAAGGGCCCGGCGAACCGAGATCAGGCTGACCCGGCACTGCTCTGCGAGTTCCTTATTGGTGGGCAGTCGGTCGCCAGGTTGCAGGCCACCGTCGGCGATGAGTCGCTCGATGAGGTCCATGACCTGCTCGTAGCGGAGTAAGCCTCGATGTGATGCGGTCAGGGTGATCACCTCCGAGTGATGTGGCAGCCACGTCAGGCTGCGGCGCGGTCACACGAACGATAGAGCAAGTGAGGCGACTGTGTATGTCCACTGGGCGCCACAGTGGCGACGAGGTCGCCAAGGGAGCAAAGGTCAGGGCCGGAATGTTCGCGAGTACCGGCAATCATGACGTGCCACCCACAGGGCTCGACCCTCGACCACCGGGCCCATGTACAAGCGCTCGGGCAGGCGCGGGTCAGTGCCCTCGCGGAAAACTCCGGGCGAGATCTCGACCAGATCAACGATTCCTGGTGCCTCCACCCCATTTGGGGCTACGAGCACCAACCGTCCATCAACCGCCGCAATCCGCAGATGGGAGAACCACGGATTGAACGATCGATAGTGCCCCACGTAGGCGGCCAAATCGCCGCTGACCGAGCCGTCATTGCCTTCGGGCAGAACAGGTCTCGGGGGTGGCGCGTAAGCGGGCGCGACTGGGACTGGTGAACCCTGGCTATCGGCGCAGAGCGCGTCGAACAGCGCACGCGCGAGCCATTGCGCGCCTGGTGAGTCGCCGGGCGCGTTGGTCAGAACGATCACGCCGCAGCCGAGTTCAAGATCGCCGATGAGGAAGGTCGAATAGCCGACCATGCCGCCGCCGTGGGTGATGCAGGTGCGGTCGCTGATCTGTTCGACGTTGATGCCGAGTGCGTACTGCGATGGGCCCGGCGCTGGCTCGCCACCTGGCGAGGTCGGGGTGATCATCGAGGTGAACGCGCCTTCGCTGATGACGCGTCGACCATCGACTTGGCCGCGGCCCAGCAGCATGGCCAGATACCGACCCATGTCTGCAGCGGTTGAGGCGACGTTGCCGTCGGCAGCCGATACCTCAAACCAGGTAGCCGGGGCCAGCGGATCGCCTGGACACCAAGCTCGGTCCTCGTGTCGTGGCTGGTAGCCCACCGCCATGGTGTGCCGATCGTTGTCGGTGATTGTGGTGATGGTGTCGGGCATACCGACCACCTCGACTACCCGCTCGCGCATTAAGTCAGTGCAGGTGCGACCCGTCACTGCTTCGACTACTGCTCCTAGGGTCATGAAGCCGACGTTGGAGTAGTGGAAGATCGTGCCGGGTGCTGAGCCGGTGCTGCTGCTTCGCAGCGCCCACACTTGCGCTGCCTCGTCCGGCCACGAATCGGAGCCCATGATCAGACCCGACGAGTGGTCAAGGAGATGCCGCAGGGTGATTGGCTCGTAGTCGGATTGCACCTCGAACCAAGGCAGGTGCTGCTGAACGGTGTCGCTGAGAGCAATCACACCTTCGTCGACGAGGGTGAGAACCACCAGCGATGTGAATGACTTGCTGATCGAGCCGATCTCATAGCGGTGACCGGCTGAAACTTCTTCTGCGCGTTCAATATCGGCAAACCCTGCGTAGAACTGGGATGCGACTGATCGGTCGCGAACCAGACAGACCGCAACCCCTGGCGCAGCCTGTGTGGCTACATACGCAGCTGCGAGTTCGTGCATCGATTTCTGTGTTGCCGAGTGCAGGGTCGAGGTCATAGCACCCATCCTGCCTCGCCGCGACGTGACGCGGCGTCATAGTCGTGTTTGCCGCGGGCGTTCAGGAGTTGCTCCTAGGCGGTGGCTGCTATTCCTCGTTGTCGGCCTGGCTTGTCGGCTGCCTGCGCCGCATTGCCACGACGAGTCCGCCGACGATGACAATCACGAGCAGGCCCACGCCGAGGTACGGCCCGAGGTTGGTTGCGCTGACGTCCGATGCGGGAGTCTCCCCGGGGACATCGGCAACAACAGGACGGATCTTCTCGTACGACCACGTGCCCCACTGAAGGATCAGTGTGCCGTTGCCAGCTGGCTGTGGCACAAAGCCAGTGAAGCGGTCAGAGCGATACGCCTCGTGGTTGCTGTAGTAGTAGGTCATCACGTACGGGGAGTCGTCATAGAGCATTTGCTGCATCTGCATGACGATCGCCTGGCGCTTGGTCTGGTTCGTCTCGGTCGACTGCTGGGCTAGGAGCTTGTCGTATTCGGGGTTGCAGTAGAAGGAGTCGGACAAGTTGGCATAGATCGTGCCGGCGTCCTTGTAGGAGCGATTGGCGCACGAGAAGGTCGAGAGCATGTAGTTGGGATCTGGCTCAACGCCCCAGCCCCACTCGAACATGTCGAAGGTGCCCTGTCCGACGATTTCGTAAAGTGAGTCCTCAGACACCATCTTCGTGGTCACTTCGACGCCAACTGCAGCCAAGTAGTTCTTCACGAACTCGACTGCCTTCTTTGATGACGCATCGTTGGATCTGCCCACCAGGCGGAAACTGAGTTGCTTGCCCTTGGAGTCGACTCGGACCCCGTCGGCCCCGATCTTGTAGCCGGCGGCATCGAGCATTGTCTTCGACAGCGCTGGGTCGTAGGGAATCAGATTGGCAGGGTCTAGGTGCCACGTGGCGTACACAGGTGGGATCACTGTGGTGGCCGCGATGCCGTCGCCCCCAAGCACTTTGTCGACCAGGGTTTGCTTGTCGATCGCTGCGGCCAACGCCCGACGCAAGGCTTTGTCCTTGAGTAGCGGGTTGCCATCGCCAATGGGTGTTCCGTCGGCCAATGCTGCACCCGTGTTGAACGCGATTTCGTTGAACGACACCGGCGCGGCTGACACCGTCGTGATGCCGGGTACACCCTTGAGCGAGTTCAGAACGTTGACACCTAGACCCTCGGCGAAGTCGATCTCGCCTTTCTTCAGCGCTTGGCCCATCGCATCGTCGTTCTTGAATATCTTGAAGACGATCTCATCGACTGGCGGCTTGCCCCGGTAGAAGTTGGGGTTGGCGTCCATCCGGATGAATTGGCCTACGCGGCGCTCGACCATGTAGAAAGAGCCGCCTCCGACGCTGGGCGAGGCGGGCGTCCCCTCGTTCTTGAAGTTGGTGACTGCCTTCTCGTCGATGCTCTTCCAGACGTGCTCGGGAAGGATGTAGACGTACAGCTTCTCCATGATCGGGGTGGGCTTGGAGACCGACAGGATCAATGTGGTGTCGTCGGGGGCCTCAGCCTTGGTGATGTTGGCGATGTAGCTGCCGTAGTTGGTTTTCTCATACTCGCCGTTGATGATTCGGTTGAATGTGTAGGCGGCATCCTTCGCGGTCAATGGCTGACCGTCGGTCCAGGTGAGTCCCGGGCGGATCTTGTAGGTCCACGACTTCTTGTCGGCCGATTCAGTCCAGGATTCGGCGAGGCCGGGTACCGGCGAGAAGTCGGCTGCCCCGTACTGGGTGAGCAGCGGATACTGCATCTGGAAGACCTCGTAGGCCAGTGACGAAAGCCCCGTGAACGGGTTAGCGGAGTCCATGTCTGTGGTGAGACCGATCGTGAACACGACTTTCGGGGCAGCTGCACTAGGGCTAGGGCTGGTGCTGTCGGCATGCGCCGTCGTAGTCAGGGCCAGCCCAGCCACCAGTGAGATGGCTGCGGCGGCGCTGATGACTCGGGTGCTGTTGTGCATGCGCACGTGTCCTCCAGGACAGATTCCGTGGCCGTGGCCTCGTCCGATAATCCGGGAGTCGGATCGCGGTCTAGGCATTCCTACCGCATCGACGAACGGTATTTACATAATGTGACCAGGTCGTTGCGTTGCCTCGTGATTGGTCCACGCGTGCGGTCGGCCAAGTCGGTTGCCTCCTGGGCGAACTAGTGAGTCATGATGAGACGGTGGAACCCATGGCGATGCCCGTCCCAGTTGGTCGTTTCCACCGTGATCACCCGCGTTACAAGTGGATTGCCCTGTCCAACACCACACTGGGCATGACGATGGCCACCGTCAACTCCTCGATCGTGCTGATCTCGTTGCCAGCCATTTTCCGCGGTATCTCACTCGATCCACTTGATCCCGCGAATGTCAGTTACCTGCTGTGGATGCTGCTCGGCTTCCTGCTCGTGACTGCGGCACTTGTCGTGGCCTTCGGCCGGCTCGGCGATCTCAAGGGCCGCGTTCGGATCTATAACCTTGGCTTCAGCGTTTTCGCCGTCTCGTCGATCACCTTGTCGCTTGTTCCGTGGCAGGGCAGTGCAGGTGCGTGGTGGCTGATCGGCTGGCGCGCTGTGCAGGCGGTTGGCGCGGCCATGATCATGGCAAATGCGACAGCGATTCTTACTGATGCTTTCCCGGTTCGCCAGCGCGGTATGGCTCTTGGCGTGAATCAAGTGGCCGCGATCGCAGGATCATTTCTTGGTCTGGTGATTGGTGGTGTCTTATCTGAATGGCATTGGCGCGCCGTGTTTTGGGTGAGTGTGCCGTTCGGAGTGGTGGGTGCTTTGTGGTCGTATCGCTCACTTCATGAGGTCGGGGTAAGGCATCACGGTCGCCTCGATGTGCCTGGCAACCTCACCTTTGCTGGCGGGCTGGGTCTGTTGCTCACCGGAGTCACCTACGGACTGCAGCCTTACGGCACATCTGCGATGGGCTGGGGTAATCCGTGGGTAACGGGGTCACTGGTCGCAGGAGTCGCACTGCTGGTTCTGTTCGTAGTGATCGAAACTCGCGTGGCGGATCCGATGTTCCAGATGTCGCTGTTCCGAATCCGGGCATTCGCATTGGGTAACTTGGCCGGGTTCTTGGCCTCGATCTCGCGAGGTGGTTTGCAACTCATCCTCATCATTTGGTTGCAGGGCATCTGGCTGCCGCGACGCGGCTACTCCTACGAGAGCACGCCGTTGTGGGCCAGTGTGTTCCTACTTCCGCTGACTCTCGGGTTCCTGGCCTTTGGGCCAGTATCGGGTTGGCTCAGCGACCGCTACGGAGCGCGTCGATTCGCGGTTACCGGCTCTTGCATCTGTGCAGCTTCCTTCGTCGGACTCGTCGTCTTACCGGTCGACTTCGCATATCCCGCGTTCGCGTTGCTCGCCTTCCTCAATGGTGTCGGCTCTGGGATGTTCAGCTCACCCAATGCCTCGGTCGTGATGAACAGCGTTCCCGCCGAACAGCGTGGTGCAGCGTCAGGTATGCGGATGACATTCTTCAACTCTGGTTCTGCGCTGTCGATCGGTGTCTTCTTCTCGCTTATGGTGGTGGGTTTGGCGGCTTCATTGCCAGCCACCTTGTCGGCCGGACTCATCGGAAATGGGGTTCCGTCGGCGATCGCAGGTAACCTCGCGGGGCTTCCACCAGTGGGGATCTTGTTCGCGGCATTCCTTGGTATAAACCCGATTGCGGCGTTGCTCGGTCCTTCCGGAGTGCTTGCGACGTTGCCTACATCGGCGGTATCGGTGCTCACCGGAAGCGACTTCTTTCCAACGCTAATCTCAGCGCCATTCCACTCGGGCTTGACCCTTGTGTTCGGCATCGCAGCAGTGATGATGATCGTGGCGGCAGTTGCTTCGTGGTACGCGAGCCCGCCCTCGGCACATGATCTATCAGCCGTCGAAAGTGGTGAGCGGACCGGTGAAGAGCCGCAGGATTATCGGCTGATCGAGTCGGTTTTGGACGAGCCCGTCTGACTTGGCTATTGCTGCTCTAGCCCTTAGCTCGAGGACCGCAAAGGTCATCAGATTTTTACAAGTTCGTAGTCGTGTGCTTCGATATGCCTGTGTCACACCAACCCCGCCTCACTCGTCGACTCGTAGTCGACTTCATGCGGGTGTGTACGTGTGCTTGTCCGTCCGTCGCCTGATATTTCCGACGCACGCGTAACCCTGTGAACGGTCCCGCATCGCTGCGCGCTTAGCGCAGCGGCGTGAATTCTCTTGCGTCCAGCACCCCCTCGGCCTTGGCCAGGGAGGTTGTTCGTGCGCGCTAAAAGCTCACTCCAATTTATGTCCACAATGGCCAAAACCCCTACACCCCAAGGAAAAACCATGTCTGTCCTCCAAGAAGTTCTCTCGGCAAATGATGCCTACGTAGCTGGTTTCGGCGACAAGGGCTCGCTCGCCCTCCCACCAGCACGCGGCTTCGCGATCCTCACCTGCATGGATGCGCGCCTCGACCCAGCCAAGTACGCGGGGCTGGCCGAGGGCGACGCGCATGTGATTCGCAACGCTGGCGGCCGAGCCAGCGATGATGCGATTCGATCCCTCGTGATCTCGTACAAGTTGCTCGGTACGAAGGAATGGTTCGTGATTCACCACTCGAACTGCGGCATGGAGTTCTTCACCAATGACGTCATCCGCGAACTGCTGTCGAACAGCCTCGAAACTGCTGCCCTCGGTGCTGACGGCTTCACCGACATTGGTGTCGGCCCGGGATCGACCGAGGGTAACTACATCAACTGGCTCACTATCAAGGATCAGGCGCAGAGCGTGACCGAAGACGTGAGCCGCATCCGCTCGCACCCGTTGGTACCTGCGGGAATTCCGATCTACGGCTACATCTACGACGTGGCCACGGGTGCGCTTGTAGAGGTGCCCGACGCAACCAAGGCTGGCGCGGCAGGCTAGTCAAGCCTGGGTGGGCTGGGATCCATTGCTGGATCCTGGCCCACCGACTACTCGACACCGAGGTAGGTCGCTCGGGCGGCAGCGGTGCTGCTACTGCCGCGAGTGGACGAGTTCACCCTGGACGTAGGTGCGGCTCACCTGGGTGGCGCCGATCAAATCTTGCTCCGATGCGAACGGGTCCCGGTCGAGCACGATGACGTCGGCGTAGGCGCCTTCGGCGAGGTGTCCGGTGACATCGTCGTGGTGCATAACCCTTGCGCTACCTAAGGTATAGGCCGTCAGGGCCTCTGCCAGCGTGAGTGCGTTGTGGCCGTAAAGAGCCTCAGCGTCTGATCCGGTCGCGCCGTATCCGGCGCGATTGACCGCCACGTGGATCCCTTGCATGGGTTCGGCAGTCGAGACTGGCCAGTCACTCCCAGCGGCAAGGCGGCTACCGGCACGTAAGAGATCCGCGAAGGGGTACTGCCACGACGAACGAGGCTCACCCAGGAACGGGATGGTGAGCAGATCCATCTGCGTTTCATGGGCGGCCCACAGTGGCTGCGCGTTCGCCGTCGCGTTGAGCCGCGCGAACCTAGGAATGTCCTCGGGATGCACCACCTGAATGTGTGCAAGATGGTGCCGGTTATCGGTGGGGCCATTCGCGGCGAGTGCGGCCTCGATCGCGTCGAGCGCCTCGCGCACCGCGCGGTCACCCAACGAGTGAAAGTGAACCTGGAAGCCTGCGGCATCGAGTTGGGTCACATATCCGCGCAACGCGATCGGGTCAACGAAACTCAGGCCCGAATTGTCCGTGTGGCATCCGCACTCGTCGAGGTAAGGCTCGGTCATTGCCGCAGTGAAGTTCTCAGCCACACCATCTTGCATGATCTTCACTGATGTTCCGCGGAAACGGCCGACTGTTGCCTCGGCCCGACGATCAATAAGGTCAGGAATCTGCTCAGCCCCGCGCGCTCGGTCCCACCACAGTGCGCCGACTACTCGGGCGCGAAGGTCACCGGCTGCCGCGGCCTTGAGGTACACGGGCAGGAGGTCCTCCTCGCCGAATATCTCGCCGACAGCAGCGTCCTGCCAGCCGGTGATCCCGTACGAGAACAGCACTCGCTGCGCTTCAAGCAATCCGGCGTACTGATCTGCAGTGGATGACTTGGATACATGGCGTTGGACAAGGCCCATCGCGCCTTCGTGCAAGGTGCCTGACGGGAAGCCGTCAGGTTCGCGTTCGATTCGTCCGTCAGCCGGATCCTTTGTAGCGGCGGTGATTCCTGCGATCTCAAGTGCGTGGGTGTTGACCCACGCACCGTGGCCATCTCGGTTGGGCAGGAACACGGGTCGATCCGAGACGATGGCATCGAGTGTGTGCCGGGTGGGGGTCCCTCCGGGGAAGAAGCCCATCGACCAGCCACCCCCGGTAATCCAGTCGGCGTTCGGGTGCGACTCGACGTATACGCGGATCCTGTCGACTGTTTCTTCGAACGACTCGGCGTCATGCAAATCGCATTGCAGCATCGTCACCCCAGCCATGATTGGGTGGATGTGGGAGTCCTGAAAACCAGGCATCAGTAGTTGGTTGCTGATGTCGATCACCTCGGTGGATGCGCTCGCGAGTTCGCGAATCTCGCGATCGGAGCCGATCGCAGCGATTCGTCCTCCCGACAGAGCCACTGCGCCGCGTTGTGATGCCACGTTTCCAGCGGTGAACAGTGAGCCGCCAACGAAGACGGTGTCGATCGAGTTGGCCATGGTGGTGCCTCTCTCGGGTTCAGGGTGTGTCCGGGACGCTAGGCAGGTATTGAGTCAAAGTCAACGAACCCCGAGTGTTACGTGCGTAGTCTCGAGCCCATGAAATCGCCGACGCGGCTCGTGGTTCTCCTACGTGGTGTGAACGTAGGAAGTGCCAAGCGGATCTCGATGAGTGAGTTCACCAGCCTGCTCATGCAACTCGGTGCCACTGAAGTGCGCACGGTGCTCAATTCGGGAAATGCTGCTTGTACCAGTGCATCGGCGGCTGACGAGTTTGCCGTCTCCGTGAGCCAGGCCATTGCTGATCGGTGCGGATTCGAGGTAGACGTTCTTGTGCGCACAGCGCAGGAGTTTGCGGCAGTTGCTGCACTTGATCCGCTGGGATCGGTCGCGGTCGATGCGAGCCGATCACTTGTTCTGTTCTTGAGCGAGTCGCCGGATGCGAGTTCACTTGCGGCATTAAGGGCGGCAGACCTCAAGCCCGATCAGTGGAGGTTGTCCGGCCGTGAGCTATACGCATGGATGCCTGATGGGGTCAGCGTTAGCCCGTTGAACAAGTTCCTCATGCGCGGCAATCTGGCGGTGGCGTGGACCGGGCGCAATCGAACGACGATCGACCGTATCGCTGGTCTGCTGTGATTTCGCCGAACTAGTTCGGCACTGCCAGGGAGAACACGTTGCCTTCCGGGTCGTGACCATCGACATAGCGATACCCGTCGTGAGACCACTCGCGATCCTCAGGGTCGACCACGCCTCCCAATCCAGCCGCAGCGCCTCGTGCCCGTTGGATCGAGTCGACCGAGAAAACCAATTTGATCGGGGTGTCCTCGCGTCGTTGTGGCGGTATCTCAATGACGATGTCGGCTGCGATGAAACCGGGAATCGTGACCAACGAGATCTCCCATTCGACGTTGTGAATGGTGAGGATCGAATCACTGACTCGAGTTTGTTGCAGCGCGCACACGCTCTGATAGAAGGTGGCCATGGCGTCGACGTCGATCGCGTAGAGCACCACGTTGGTTGCGCGCGTTTGGCTCACAAGCCACCTCCTATGGCGCGAGCATCAGACGAGTGAGCGGTTAGCGGACAGCGTGATCGCGAAGGCGCCGCAGGGTGCTTTCACTCGGTAGGGCGACACTCGCGTGGGTTTCATGAGCGTCGACGAACACAGCCGCCAGATCGGAATCTGAGGAGTTGGGGTTGTCCTCGAGCCATGCCGACATCTCGTCGCAAGGTACGCAGACCACGAGGTGTGACTCCTCATGCCACTGGGCTTCCTTGCCAGCGGCGATGGGACGCAAGCACAAAGCGCAGGTGCCTGAGTGAGTCATCCGAATGCGATCGAGATCGCGCTCGACATGGCCGTTGTGCCGGGTGTAAATCCCGCCTTCGCGGAAGGCCCAACGGCTGATGAATAGGCCGCTGATCAAGATGACAAGTACGCCAACCACGGCGCCGTAGGAGGCGATGCCGGAGCTGTAGACCTCGGCGCGCGGCCACAACACGTTGACCGTCAGTGCGATCAGTGCGAGTGCTGAAACAACAGCAGCGGGAAGGCCTAAGGAGCCGAGGGACCATGGACCTGCGATCCATTTACCAGCGGATCGAGCCCGCAGGATACCGAGCACGGGGACGAGGAACGCAAGCATAAGTGCGGCTGCTGCCGTACCGAAGAGAACGTAGCTCGCAGCCGTACTGGTGATGAACGGCAGAATCACCGCGACGATTCCCACGGAGATGATCGCTCGTGCCGGCAGGCGCTCACCCGGAGTCAGTAGACCGAAGAAGGTGTGCGCGGGAAGGACGCGGTCGCGGGTAGTGATCCACAGGGTGCGAGAGGCCGCCATCTGGAAGATCATCAATGCGACGAAGAAGGCGAAGATGATGGCGTAGCCCAGCAACTTGGCTGCACCTTCACCAAGAGTTGCGTTTACGACGTCGATGCCGCTGGCTGGTGACTCGCCCGCGGCCGGCGTTGGGGTGGCCAATGCAAGTGCGGCACCGGTGTAGATGATGACGAGCGCGGCAGCTGCGAGCGACCACACCATTGCCTTGGGCACGTTGCGTTCTGGGTCACGAACCTCTTCGGCGACCTCGGCCGTCATCTCCATTCCGCGAATCGCGAACGCCGATACGTACAGCATCGCGATCAGGAAGGGACCACTAATCCATGCTGAACCCTGGAGGCCGTCAGCGCCGTGAGAGAACAGCGAACTGATCGGCTGAGTGCTGTGGCCAAGGAGCAGAGTGCCGTACACCAGACATATGACGAGTGACACGGCCGCGGACGCGACGGCGAGCAGTTTGAGGTAGGTGCGGCCTGCGAGGTTGAGCACGGTGGCGAGAACGAGCAAGGCGGCCGAGACCAACGCGATAGCCAGGTGGTTGGGATTGGCGTTGAAGTGCGTCAAAACTGTGAACGCCACTCGGAAAGCGAGGGCGGCCATGAAGACTACGTAGGAACACAGATAAGCCCAGCCGACCAGTAGGGCCGCGCGTGCGCCGTACAACTGACGGGTCCACTCATAGACCGAGCCTTCGAGGGGCCAGCGTGAGGCGAGTTCGCCGAAGACCAGTGCAATCACGAATGAGATCGCGAAGCAGATCAGGAGCGCAAGCCACCAACCGGTGCCCGCCGCGGCGAACAGCGCCAAGGCGCTGAAGACATAGAGCGGTCGCATCGTGGCGAAAGACAGCGCTGACGCAGACCGCAGCGAGAAGCCGTGCCGTACTGATCGGACGTGCACATCGGGCACCGTTGAAGGCGCGCCGGAATCATTGTTAGGAAGTTCGCTCATGGCCGTCTGCAACTTTCGGCTATTCCCACCCACACCGGTGGTTTCGATTAAGGGTAAGGCAGTACGAGTTACGTAGGCATCAGGCGCTCGTCCTTTTTTCGACTTCTTTGCCAAGTCCACACTGGCTCTGGTCGCTCCTCGGGTCGCCTTCCCCCTGCCCGGGCGCGACATGAGCGCGGACTCGACGATGTCGAGCCCGATGGGATGTGTGCCCCCGGCAGGATTCGAATGTGCGCTTCGCCGTTTCGGCTCGTGCCACATCGTTGGTTCTGATGCCTGATAGTCCTTGTGCCGCTTGATGTTTCGCGATCAGCCTGGAGACGTCGCGCTCGGCGTCAGCTATCCTAGGGGTGTTGTTGTGGCACGGGTCAGAGGTGGTCATGGGGCGTTCACCAGGGCGCGCAGGACGGCGGCCGAACGGCGCGGGAGCACCCCGTCAGCTGGCGTCGGGGCGGTGGCAGGCCCGCTACCGCGACGACCAGGGCCGCCTGATCTCGGCGCCGCGGACGTTCGACACGAAGCTCGATGCGACCTCGTGGCTGCAGGCGCACGCGGCCGGGGAGCTCCCGGCCGAGCCGGAGCGGTTCACCGTGGCTCAGTACGGCGAGGAGTTCCTGGGCACTCGCCCACTCAAGCCCAGGACCCGGCTGGAGTACCGGCGCGTGTTTGACACCAAGATCGTCCCCACGCTGGGTGAGGTCGGACTGCACCGGCTGAGCCCGGCGTCGGTGCGTGCCTGGTACGCAACCCTGGACCCGGCTACCCGACCCGGCGCGCGCACGCCTACAGCCTGCTCCGCACGATCTGCAACGCCGCGATTGCGGACGACCTGATCAGCACCAACCCGTGCCGGATCCGCGGCGCCGGCAACACCAGAGCGGTGCGCGAGGTCACCATCGCGACCCTGCCTGAGCTCGAAGCCATCGTGACCGCGATGCCCGAACGGCTGCGCCCGATGGTGCTGCTCGCCGCCTGGTGCGGTCTGCGCTTCGGTGAGCTCGCCGGGCTCACCCGCGCCGACCTCGACCTCAAGGCCGCCACCGTCACGGTGCGCCGCGCGGTGGTGCGCCTGCCGGGGGAGTTCATCGCCGGGGACCCGAAGTCTGCCGCCGGCAAGCGCATGGTGGCGATCCCACCGCACCTGCTCGACGAGCTGGACTGGCACTTGGACCACCACGTGCTCGCCCCCGAGGACTCGCCGGTGTTCAGCCGCTACGACGCCGGCTACGGCGGCTACATCCCTCTCTACAGCCTCCACAAGGCGTTCTGGCCTGCCCGTGAGGCAGCCGGTCGCCCGGGACCTGCACTTCCACGACCTGCGCCACACCGGGGCCACCCTGGCCGCAGCCACCGGCGCAACGCTCGCCGACCTCATGGCCAGGATCGGGCACTCCACCCCAGCCATGGCTCTGCGCTACCAGCACGCAGTCCACGGACGCGACCAGCAGATCGCCGCCGCGTTGTCCGGCTTCGCCCAAGGCAAGGTCATCGCCCTTAACGCCCGCAGCGTCACCGGCTGACTTGCCCACTGCCCCCCGAGCACCAGGAACCCGACCCAGAATGCCTCGTCCGCGCTGTCGCCACCGGCGAAGCCGAGGACTTGAACTCCGAGTCTCGCTGTCCGAGTGCTGTTACCAACTGCCGAATGCGCTGCCCTCCTCCAGGACAGGTCCCTGAGGCGTCCCCAAGGGGTTTCAGAGGGTCGGGAGTCCCAACCTTTCCGTGACCATTCTCGTGACCGGTCTTGGCTCAACCTGGCTCGCGGATAGAAGGGAGACGGCGGACTGAAACCCCAATCGACAGTCTCAATCGGGGCCAGCGCGAGCACGCATTGTCGTTCGCGACGTACCGGCCCAGCCCCCCACCAGAAACAGAAGGCTCGCAACTGCAGTCGATGGCCAGTGACTGGCGGGGTGAAGCACCCACCAGACGATTGAGTCATCGGAACCCAAGACCGAAGCCGCCACGGCAGACGCGGGGGCGACAACTAGGGCGGCAACCCCCCCAACCAAACGAAGCGCTAGAAGTGCTGCGCCCAGGTAGCCAGCGAGGTTGCGTATGGTGACGGTCGCAAGAGGCACTCCACCGATGGCTGTAACGATGAGCGCCACGCCGAGCGTGACGCCGACGATGGTGGCTCGAAACAAGAGTGGAGTCGGGCGAACCGCCACGGCCTCGAAATTCAGCAGGCCACGCTGCACGGCGCTCGCCACCCCTGAAGCAATGAGTGCCGGCAACAGCACCGAGAAGGGCGCGTCGCCCAAACCGAGTCGAACGACCGGCATCGGTCGATCTCCCACCCAACCCTGGACTAGCGCCACCAGAACAATGAGCGCGAAGCCGGAGGGTTCGAGATGAGCTCTAAGCCACAGGGTCAATTGACTACACCCGAGCAAACTCCGGCGGCACGCCGCACCAAAGCATTTATCTCGTCCTTTTGCTCCGGCAACGGTAGGGACTCGATACGCGCCAAGGTTGCGCGTTGATCGTCGCTCGCGCCGGCTGCGTCGAGCGAATCCTGTGCGTCGAGACCTAGTCGTCCACTCCACCAAGCTCGCACAATGGGTCCGTCGTCTGGAAACTCCTGGGGAACCGCCGTTTCAACGCCTACCGTCTGCTGCCTAAAGCACTGGGTTGATGGGGACAGCGAATAGACGGCACCCGAGAGCAGTTTTTCGAGGTCGCCGGACGCTGCGACCCAGGACGTCGTTGGCCAACGAACCAGTCCTGGATCCAACTCTGTGAACTTGTTCGGGATGTCCAGGCCGTCCGCCTCGCCCAGAATCCGCCGTAGCACTTGCTCAGATGAGGCGCGGTTCTTCTCGTGCTCGGGCCACAGGCAAAGTTCAACACCAGAACGGGAGCTGCAATAGGGAGCCCCGGCTCTCGGTTCGTTGGCCGACGGCCCGAATATCTGCGCTGACAGGCAGGCAGTCACCAGCGAACCCGTGGCAAGGATCGCAAGAGCCGCCCGAGTGAGTGAGGCTCGCGCGTTCCAACGCGGAAGCGCCGCCGCAGCCGCCAAGGCAAGTGCCATCGAGAACGCGAGGTGTGCCGTGAACGCTCGCTGTGGCACATCCTCGTAGATCCAACAGCAGTTGCTCGATATGCCGGTCACATGTCTCAACCAGTATGTGCTGAGCGCTGGCGGGAACGCGATGACCACGTAGGGCACCACGAGAGCGGCAGGAATCGCCAGCACTGCAGGAAGATTGGCGCCCAAGGCTAAGCCGAACAACACGTACGCGAGTGATTGAATCGCAGCTGCCGCAGCCAGCCGCGGGTCAAGGAGTGGAAAGGCGCCCGCCGAAGCCGCAGTGGCTGCCATGAAGGTCGAGATGAGCACTGCGAACGCCACGGCGGGGGAGCCGGCGATGCTGGCCCAGACTCGGGAGGGGCTGCGGCCGTGTGGACCCGATTGCAGCACCGACGATCGACGGAGCCGTCCCGCAGTCAACGCGCCGCCCAACGCCGCGATGGGCGCGATGAGCACCAGGGCACCATATGCGCGGATGTTCTCCGACAGCCCGTACCCCGAACCAGTGGGAAAAGTGGAACTGATGAAAAGTTGGCCCACGATGGTGGCAGCGGGGAGCGTGAGCCAGAGAAACGCGAACCAGGCGGCAGTCCGAAAACGCATCAGATGTCATTCCCCTGACGCGATTCGACGATTGCGCACGCGGCGCGGTATGCCGCGACGGCATCGCCTCGGCCACCGCCATCAAGTGCGAGAAAGTCCGCGACTGGCGAAGAGTACGGCGCACGAGAGGGGAGCAAGACCACTACGTGGTCGAACAACGATCCGATGTCCTCGACTTGGTGGGTAGCAACAATTACTGGAACATCCAGATCGCCGATAAGGCGAGCGAATCGATCGCGCTGGTCTGGATCGAGTCCGGCCGTGGGCTCGTCCAACAGCAGCCATCCTGGTGATCCGATCAGCGATTGAGCGAGGCCGAGGCGCCTGATCTGCCCTCCGGACAGACGAGTGGACTGGGTTGAAGCCACCTCAGCCAAGTCCACCCGTTCGAGCGCGACCAGCGCCTCTGCCTTGGCTTCCCTCTTGCCGAGACCCTTAAGCCAGCCGCAGTAGGCGATTTGCTCACATACTGAGAGTCCCCCTATAGGGCGAATGTGCTGCGGCATGTATCCGATCGACGCGTCGGGCGCCGGATTCAACGTCCCGATATCGAGCCGCTTGAGGCCCACTGCGAGTTGCAGCAGCGTCGATTTGCCTGCCCCGTTTGGCCCAAGCAGCAGGTTTCGCCCAACAGGAAAGACGCATGAGAACCGTTCGAAGACGATTTTGCGTCCATAGGAGAACGACACGTCCTCGAAGCGGATCGCCTGGCGCCCATCGGGGGCGCCGGGCGACATTGCCGGTGGCCTCAATACGAGACCTTGATTCCCGGCGACGATGCGGTCCCGACATCTAGCCGGTTTGGCGGAGTGGGTGTGCCGTTCACGTAGATCAGGGTCTCGTGATATTTGCCAGCCTTCACCGCGCCGTAGTTGTACTGCTGCCACACCGTCGAACTGCCGCAGTTGTAGACAACCTGGCCCATGTTCTCATCAGGCGTAAAGGTGTTCTCGTAGGTCAACTGCACCTGGATGTCCTGGAACGTGTTGGGCGTGTAGTTGTAGAAGTGGCAGTTCCGGAACGAAGTGATCGTGCCCGCCGTGTCATTGTTGCCGTCTGTCCACGTTCGCGTGTCCTTGCCCGTCAACACATATGACCAGTAGCTGCTCCAACTGCCCTCAGCCATGGCTGGCTGGGCTAGGGCAATCCCCATCACTATGGAGCCAACTATTGCAGCGATACCGCGCTTCATGGCTTCTCCCCTCGCGTCCAGGGGGTAGAGCCAGCAGAGCCACTCCCTGTTGAAGTGAACCCATGATCCCCATATCGTGATTGGAAACTACGGGGGATCCCTATTTGGGGTCAAGCAACTGGCGATGCGTCCTGCTCGACGCGGGCAACGCGGACGACGAGGATGTTCCTCCTCCCGCTCCTCCAGCCGGCGCGTTCATGAGCAGCTAGCCGGGCTTTCCGGCATCTTCAGGGCGTCGTTGTGCATGTGGCTTGAGCCAGTCTCGCGTGAACTCCATCACGGCCAGCGCCGACGCTCCTCCGGAGCAGGTTTGAGCATCATCAGTGGGCCGACACTGATGGCATCTTTGCCGGGCGAACCTAGGGCCGGTTGCGTCCCAGGTTTGGTGCCATCACCTTCTGAGCCTGAAGGATGGCCTCGTGCCGAAGTAGATCCATCTGGCCAGACATGTGCATCAGTTCGGCGGGACGCTGTCGCCAGACCTGCTGCTACGCAACAATATCCGGCTGGTGTCGTTTGGAGTTGATGTGTCCTGAGTCTACGGCTGGGCACCGGGCGTCATTCGTCGCGCCGCAGCTATCCGGGGCCAGGGCGACATTCCGGCCGCGGCCCCGGGGCCCGGTACCGCCGCCGTGGCCGGACCGCGGGCCAGGGCCGATGCCGAGATCGCCGACGTCCCCCTGCTGTCAGGGGCACTCCTGGGGTGCCTCGGCCGCGGACGTCGGATTCCGATGGGCTCAATGCCGACGTCTCGACGACCTGGCGCCGGGACCAAGGCGGACCTGGCCATCGCGGTCGCCCCCTTGACGTCGGCCTGGCCGTCGAGGCCGCACCCTTGACGCCGACCTGGCCATGGCACGCCACGGCAGTCGGTCGAGCCCGTCTCGGGCCTCGAGCTCGGCGACGGCCCCCGCTCGGCGAGCAGCACGACCGCCTCCAGGCGAGGGAGCGGTCAGCGGACGCCGAACTCGAGGCGGCCCCGTGACGGACTCCGTCATGTCGCCCGTCGCGAAGCCCGCCGCGAGCGGAACGGCGCGTGCCAGACGCGAGTGGAACGGAGGCCGACGAGGGTTTCCGGCGCCCGGCAGGACAGGAGGCAACTCACCGCCGTGGAAGCCGCCAGAGTCCCAAAGTGGCACGAAACGTGGCACGACATCCGGTCGATCGCTGAAAACCCTTGGTATCATTGAAGGATTGAAGTGCCCCCGGCAGGATTCGAACCTGCGCGCATGCCTCCGGAGGGCACCGCTCTATCCCCTGAGCTACGGGGGCCAGGAGTGGGCCGACCTTATCAGCGGCACGAGGTGGACCTGAAACCGTCCGGTGAGCGCTGTCTGCGATCCGGTCTTGGTGTCGGCGCGCTGGGTTCGGCTCGATAGGGTCTGGCCATGACCCCTGAGCAGTTGGCGACCGCTATTCGACATGCCGTGGTCGAGGCAGTAGAGGCTGGCGAGATCACTCTTGAACCGAGCCAGATTCCCAGTGACGTCACGGTGGATCGGCCGCGAAATCCCGAGCATGGCGACTACGCGACCAACATTGCTATGCAAATTGCGAAGGCAGCAGGGGTCAGTCCACGAGTAGCGGCTGACCTAGTTGCGCACCGCCTTCGCGTCCTGGCGGGCATCGCTTCGGTCGAGATCGCAGGCCCAGGTTTTCTCAACATCACCTTCGACGCTGCAACTCTGGGCGAAGTCGCTCGAGCTGTTGTGTTTGCCGGTGAGATGTATGGGTCGATCGACCGATACTCAGGCTCACGCTTCAACGTCGAGTTCATCTCGGCCAACCCCACCGGGCCGTTGCACCTCGGGCACACACGTTGGGCAGCAGTGGGTGATGCAATCGCACGAGTGCTCGTAGCGGCTGGCGCCGAAGTTCAGTGCGAGTTCTACATTAACGACCGTGGCGCGCAGATGGACAAGTTCGGCCAGTCCATTGAGGCTCGGGCGATGGGTACCGAAGTGCCAGAAGGTGGCTATCAAGGCGCCTACGTCGACACCTTGGCAAGGCAAGTAGTCGCCGCTGATCCGGCCATCGTCCAGATCGCTGAATCTGATCGCTGGCAAGCATTCCGCGAGGCGGGATACGGTCTTCAACTGCGGCAGCAGCAGGACACCTTAGAGGCTTTCAATACGCACTTTGACGTCTGGACCTCGGAGCGCAGCCTGCACGCAAGCGGTGCAGTGGAACGCGGTCTAGCCCACCTCAGCGAGCACGGGCACGTGTATGAAAGTGAAGGCGCCGTATGGCTTCGCACTACAGACTTTGACGACGACAAGGATCGGGTTCTGGTCAAGGCTGACGGCGAGTTCACCTACTTCGCATCCGACACCGCGTATTACGTCGATAAGCGTGACCGCGGATTCGATGTCTGTATCTACCTCTTGGGCGCCGATCATCACGGTTACGTGAACCGGTTGCGTGCGGTTGCTGCGTGCGCTGGTGACAACCCTGACGTCAACATCGAGGTCCTGATTGGCCAGCTGGTGAAGATGTACAAGGGCGGTGAGGAAGTACGTCTATCGAAGCGTGCTGGCAACATCATCACGCTCGAAGACCTCGTCGACGAGGTTGGTGTCGACGCCGCTCGGTACTCGCTCATCCGGTACCCCGTCGACAGCCCGCTGACCCTGGACCTCGACCTGCTCGTCACACGAAGCAACGACAACCCGGTCTTCTACGTTCAGTACGCGCATGCTCGTATCTCCTCAGTATTGCGTAATGCTGCCGACCTCGGAATCGACTGGCGCACTTCGGATTTCGAGCCTGCCCTCCTCACGCACGATCGCGAGACAGGTCTGCTCGGCGCCATCGCCGAATTCCCACGTGTAGTGGCCACGGCTGCCGAGCTCCGCGAGCCGCACCGCATCGCGCGCTATCTCGAAGAGCTCGCCACCGCGTATCACAAGTTCTACGACGTGTGCCGTGTACTGCCTGGTGCCGACACTGAGTTGGGGCCGCAGACCTACTCCCGGCTTTGGCTGTGTGCTGCAGCTCGGCAAACCGTCGCGAACGGGTTGGCGATGCTCGGAGTCAGTGCGCCCGAACGTATGTAGTCGAACAGCACTCGCGGCCTGACTGCTGGTTCGAGTCTGGATGGTGTGGCCGGTTAAGTCGTGGCCATCGACCGGCTTACTCGTCGCGCTTGCTCACTCGGTAACCTCGTCCCATGTCTGCACATCCAGCCGGACCTCGTCACGGCGAGGTCCATGCACCCGCCGGGGCACCACCGATGCCGGTGGGTATTGAAGCGATGAACGACCTCGCACCGTCGGTTTGGCCGTCTGGTACGCGACGGGCACCTGGCGGCGACCTCTCGCAGCGAGCAGTCAGCATCGGTGGGGTCGATGTGCGCGATTTGGCGGCGCAGTACGGCACGCCGCTCTTCGTGCTAGACGAGGCCGATTTTCACTACCGCGCCAGGGACTTCCGGTCGGCATACGACAATCCGCAACTCCCCGGGCGCGTCTACTACGCAGGAAAGGCGTTCCTGTCGGGCACCGTTGCGCGCTGGCTTGATGCGGAAGGTCTCAATCTCGACGTCTGCACGGGTGGCGAGTTGCAGACTGCCCTGCGAGCCGGGTTTCCCGCTGATCGCATCGCATTCCATGGGAACAACAAGAGCGTCAACGAAATTGAAGCCGCGGTTGCGGCTGGTGTCGGTAACTACGTGCTGGACTCGTTCGAAGAGATCGTCCGGCTTGCTTCCGTTGCCGAGCGCGCGGGGGTGGTAGCCGACGTTCTGATTCGTGTGACGGTGGGCGTGGAGGCGCATACGCACGAGTTCATCGCCACTGCACATGAGGATCAGAAGTTTGGTTTCTCCCTGGCTGCCGGTGCTGCATTGGAAGCGGTGCGACGAGTGGTGAAACTGCCCTCGCTTCGTTTGATCGGACTCCACTCGCACATCGGCTCGCAGATCTTCGATGCAACCGGGTTCGAGGTGTCGGCCCATCGCCTCGTTGGCCTTGCGGCACAAGTACGAGATGAACTCGGTTTCGAAGTCGCCGAGCTCAATCTCGGTGGTGGCATGGGAATCGCCTACGGGTCAGACGATGACCCGATGAGCCCGGCCGCGATGGCGGAGTTGATGCGCTCGATAGTGCGCCGCGAATGTCTGGCGTACGGCTTGGCGCTGCCAACACTTGCTGTTGAGCCAGGTCGCGCGATCGTCGGGCCATCGATGGTCACGCTCTATGAGGTCGGCACGATCAAGGATGTCGATCTCGGGAATGGTCATTCGCGCCGCTACATCAGCGTCGACGGTGGCATGAGCGACAACATCCGCACGGCCCTCTACGGCGCCGAGTACACGGTTGCTTTGGTCTCGAGGTCTTCCGAGGCCGGGCCCGTACTTAGTCGAGTAGTCGGTCGACATTGCGAATCCGGTGACGTCGTCGTTCGCGACTGCTGGCTTCCGGCAGACTTGGTATCCGGTGATCTAGTCGCCGTCGCGGCGACCGGTGCCTATTGCCGGGCCATGGCGTCCAACTACAACCAGGTGGCACGGCCAGCGGTCGTGTCGGTACTCGAGGGACAATCTCGTGTTGTGCTGCGTCGGGAGACCATCGATGACCTGCTTGCCCTCGATGCAGGGCTTGACCGCCTGAGCTGATGGGTGGGTTGACCCTGCCAGCCAACTGCGTAATCAGGCTGTTAAGCGTCCAGTAGAAGTTATGTCTCATCGCCGCATTGCGTGAAGTGTGGCCACTTCCGCGGGTCGGTGTCCCGTCGCGGGCACATCACTGGCACGCTTGGGTATCGCAACGCACATTGAGAGGACCGCGATGACCACGCAAGGCCAGATCACTGTTGCTCTGCTCGGAGGCGGCACAGTGGGTAGTCAAGTGGCGCGCCTGCTGGGTGAATCCGCTGACGACCTCACCGCACGAGTCGGGATACCAATCCGCATCCTTGGCGTGGGGGTTCGCGATGTCACGAAAGCGCGCGATGGCATCGACTCCGCATTGATTACCGGTGACCTCGAGGCCTTGGCCATGTCTGGCGCCGACATCGTGGTCGAACTCATGGGTGGCATCGAGCCCGCGCGTTCATTGATCCTGGCCGCGATGGCAAACGGGTCGTCGGTGGTCACTGCCAACAAGGCACTTCTTGCCGAAGACGGTGCCACGCTGCACGCGGCGGCAGAGAAGTACGGGGTCGACCTTTACTACGAAGCATCGGTTGCCGGCGCGATCCCGCTGCTGCGTCCATTGCGCGAAAGTCTGGCTGGCGACAAGGTGCGGCGAATCCTGGGAATCGTCAATGGCACTACCAACTTCATCCTGACCAAGATGGATGAGCAAGGCGCCGACTTCGCTGAGGTACTGGCCGAGGCGCAGGCGCTCGGTTACGCAGAGGCTGATCCCACTGCAGATGTTGAGGGCCACGACGCGGCCGCCAAAGCAGCGATCCTCGCCGGTTTGGCTTTCCACACTCGTGTGCGGATGTCTGATGTGTACTCCGAAGGCATCACCAAGGTGTCAGCTCAGGACGTTGCTGCGGCGCGCGAGATGGGCTTTGTCATCAAGCTGCTCGCCGTCGCCGAGCTCTGCGAAGACGAAAAGGGAATCGTTGTTCGGGTGCACCCCACGATGGTTCCACGCAACCACCCACTCGCTGGAGTGCGCGGCGCGTTCAACGCCGTGTTCGTCGAGGCTGAATCTGCAGGACAGGTCATGTTCTACGGACGCGGAGCTGGTGGAGCGCCGACCGCGTCGGCAGTCCTTGGCGACATCGTCGCGGTGGCACGCAACAGGGTCGCCGGCACTCGCGGTCCGGGCGAGTCGATCTACGCGGATCTCGAGGTGCGACCCATCGGCGAGGCGTTGACTCGCTATTACGTCAACATGGATGTAGCGGACCGTCCAGGAGTACTCGCCTCGGTGGCACAGGCGTTCGCTGATAACGGAGTGAGCATCCAGAACGTTCGTCAGGATGGGCACGGTGACGACGCTGGCCTTGTGGTGCGCACTCACATCGCGCGCGACTCTGACCTCGCCTCCACGATCGAGATTCTCCGAAATACCGATGCGGTGCGTAGCGTGGTCGGCGTGATGCGTGTCGAGGGTGAGGACGGTCGATGACTGCCACTGCTGGAGCGCCGCAATGGCGTGGCGTCATTGAGGAATATCGTCATCGTCTACCCGTCACTGACAAGACTCCAGTAGTCACTCTGCGCGAAGGTGGCACCCCGCTGGTGGCTGCATGTGTTCTCTCGGAGATGACCGGCTGCGAGGTGTGGCTCAAGGTCGAAGGCCAAAACCCCACGGGTTCATTCAAGGATCGCGGAATGACAATGGCGATCTCGATGGCCGCACAACAGGGCGCCAAGGCGGTGATCTGCGCGTCCACCGGTAACACGTCTGCGTCCGCGGCCGCGTATGCGGTGAAGGCAGGCATGATCTGTGCCGTCCTTGTCCCGCAGGGGAAGATCGCGATGGGCAAATTGGCTCAGGCGCTTGTACACGGTGCCCACCTGCTTCAGGTTGACGGCAACTTTGACGACTGTCTTACCTTGGCGCTCAAGCTCTCCGAGCACTATCCCGTTGCGCTAGTGAACTCCGTGAACCCTGCGCGCATCGAGGGCCAGAAGACCGCGGCATTCGAGATCGTTGACTTCCTCGGTGACGCCCCTGACATCCACTGCCTTCCTGTCGGCAACGCTGGCAACATCACTGCTTACTGGAAGGGCTTCACCGAGTACGCGGCAGATGGTCTGGCAACTCGTCGACCTCGCGAGTGGGGATTCCAGGCTGCCGGATCTGCACCCATCGTCAACGGCGCACCCGTGCTCTCGCCTTCCACCATCGCCACCGCGATCCGTATCGGTAACCCTGCGTCTTGGGAGCAGGCAGTAGCGGCACGCGACGAATCTGGCGGACGAATCGATGCGGTCACCGATCGCGAAATCTTGTCGGCCTACCGGTTGCTTGCTGCCAAAGAGGGCGTCTTCGTCGAGCCAGCTTCGGCTGCCTCGGTTGCTGGGCTCCTGCAGGTACACCGCGCCGGCCAACTCGACCCCGGTCAGCGGGTCGTATGTACGGTCACGGGGCATGGGTTGAAGGATCCTGAGTGGGCCATCTCGGGTGCGCCCACACCCAAGCGCATCGAGGTAGACGCGCACGCCGCGGCGATAGCGCTGGGCCTGGTATGAGCCGGCACATCGCATGAGCGCGGTCATGTGGAGCCGTCCCACTTTCCGTGCTGCTCCCACGCGCGTTCGGGTTCCAGCCACGTCTGCCAATCTCGGTCCAGGCTTTGACGCCTTCGGACTCGCGCTGAGCCTCTATGACGACGTCGTCGCGCAGGTATCTGATGAAGCTGGTATTCGGGTCGACGTACACGGTGAGGGCGCGCAGGACGTTCCGCGCGATCACCGTCACCTCGTAGCCCGGTCGATGCTCTCGGCCTTTGACCTCATGGGTGGTCGACCGCGCGGACTTGATCTTGTGTGCGCCAACCGGATCCCTCATGGGCGCGGCCTCGGGTCGTCAGCAGCGGCAATCGTTGCGGGCGTGTTGCTGGCTCGCTCACTGGTCGTCGGTGGTGATGAGCGACTGCCCGACGATGTCGCGCTCAATCTTGCAGCGAAACTTGAAGGACACCCCGATAACGTCGCGGCTTGCCTCGGTGGCGGGATGACGGTGGCATGGACCCGGGTTGGCGAGGACAGTTCCTCGAGCGCTTATCTCCGGCTTGCGCCACATTCCAGCGTGGTGCCCGTGGTCTGCGTGCCGTCTACGTCGGTGGCAACCAAGAAGGCGAGAGCGCTTCTCCCGCAAGAGGTTTCGCATGTCGACGCAGCTTGGAATGCAGCGCGTGCCGCCATGCTCGTCGTTGCGATCACGTCGCGTCCCGAGCTGTTGCTTGAAGCCATGGATGACCGCTTGCATCAGCCCTACCGAAAGTCTGCTTACCCACGCAGCAGCGATCTCGTCGCAAAACTGCGCGCTGCTGGAATCCCGGCGGCGATCAGCGGCGCTGGGCCCTCAGTGCTGGTGCTCACCGATGTGCATACTGCTCGCTCGGTCGCTGATCTCGCGGGAGTTCGCTTCACCACGTCCAGTCTCGAAGTTGACCTCGAGGGTGGCCGGATCACTCCGTTGGACTAGCGCCGCACTCGCGGCATTTCGCTAGGGGGAGACGTTACGGTCCGAAGGTGTTAGGCTCCCCTTGCACCTGGAACCGCGCTACCCCTCACCACGGGGTGGAAGTTCATTTCGGGGGGACCCCCTTCGGCTTTCATGAAGAGTCCCCTCGATCGCCGTAACCAAGTTGCACAATGCACATTCCTTTTTCCGCATACCTGCGGCGTGATGTGTGTTAGCGCGTAGCTACCGACGGATGCGCGTGAGAATCATTCCGTCTCGGAAAGGTTTGCTCGGTGACCGAGACCACCCAGAACAGTCCTAGTTCCACCCCGCGTAAGTCCGGCGGCCTCGGCGCGATGCTGCTGCCTGAACTCAAGTCCCTTGCTGGCCAGTTAGGCATCGCTGGGGCTTCAGGTATGCGCAAGGCCGACCTCGTCACCGCCATTGGCGAACGACAGGTTGGCTCAGCGCCTCGTGCTGAGCGTCCGCCTCGTGCTGAGCGTCCGCCTCGTGCTGAGCGTCCGCCTCGCGCTGAGCGTGCACCGCGCGCTGAAGGCGCAGCCGAGTCTCGGCAGAGCCGAAGTGGCGCTGACGAGCCCGATGCTGGCGCAGGGCGCACTAGCGAGGTACCTCGCGACAGTGCGCCACGTACCGAGTCTTCCGACGGGGCTGCTGGGCGCACGGGCGAGTTCGGCGACGATGCGCAACGCGGCGACTCGCCCCGCGGCGACCGTCCGCCTCGTAGCGAGCGTCCCAATCGCAATAACCGCGACCGCGATGGTGGGACCCGCGATGGTGGGACCCGCGATGGTGGGACCCGCGAT
>CAIXFH010000193.1 GCA_903918645.1 uncultured Actinomycetes bacterium
ACGAGTCCCCCGAAGCGGTGCTCGCAAGAGCAGGGCCGCCCCAACCGCTAGCACTGTCGAGATCAAAGTCGACACGAAGGCGATGTACAAGGTAAGCCCAAGACTGCTGAGGAATTCTTGGTCAGTGAAGATCGCTGCGTATGCATCGAGGTTGGGAGTGTCGAGCCCGATCAACGGAAAGTAATTCAGACTCCGGATGAAACCTGACACCAAGCCGCCGATGAACAGCACGACGATAACGATCACAGCTGGCGCCAATAGGGCAGCGATTCTGAGTCGCTCCGCTCCCCTATCGCTGAGCCGTGAACTCACGTTGAGTCGAATTGGACACCACCTTCATCGTTTGGCAGGGCGGTCTGTGCGCAGTTGGCGGTGGACGAAACTCCACCGCCAACTGCACAGTTCCTACGTGGCAACTAATACTTTGTGACTACTACCTTGTGACTGCTACTTCGCGACCGAGGACGCCCAGTCCTTTTCGATCTTGGTGACCCAATCGGCCCGCAATTCAGGCATGGCCAAAGGTGCGAGCTCAGCCTGTGACACGACTGAGGGGTGCTTGGGCAGAGCCGCGAAACCAGCCTGGATGTCGGCTGGAAGCGAGGGGATATCCAGTGAGGTGTACTCGCCCCAAACCGCAGGGTCGGCCTTGCGCAACTGAGCCTCTGGCGACAGCAGGAAGTTCAAGACCACCAAAGCTGCAGCCTTGTTTGGCGAGTTGATCGGAATGGCATTGAAGTCAACGTTTCCGATCGTCCCGCTGGTGAGCCCATACGTGCGGGTGTCCTTGCTGAAGGTCCCGTTGTCGACCAAGGCTCCGACCGAGGCTGGGGTGTAGGTAACGTCCATGGACACCTCGGAGTTTGCAAACAACTGATCCAACGCTGCGGAGTCAACTGGGTAGGTCGATCCCTGACGCCAAAGGCACGGCTTGAGATCATTGAGGGTCTTCCAGGTGGCCGTGGCAACCTTGTCGTACACCTCTTGATTGAAGTCACCGAGGAGGACCTTGTACCCGCCCTTATCCGGATACAACTTGTTGGCCTCGTTGTAGAACACCTGGCGAACGAAAGCACTACCAGTGAAGTCAGGCGGTGCCGGATAGGTGAAGCTTCCAGGGTTCGCGCACGCCCAAGCAAGCAATGCATCCGTGTCGGCCGGCGGAGTGGGTACCGTCGCGGAGTTGTAGATCATGGCCATCTGGACTCGGCTCCACGGTGTCTCACACTGAGCTACCTCGGTGCCGAAGTCATAAAGGATGGTCGGATCATCGCTCTTGAGGAACTTCAAGTTCGGCAGTTGATCCCAGTATCCGCAGTAGAGGAGATTTCCCTGCTTCAACGTACGGAAGTTCTCTCCGTTGATCCAAATCAGATCGACAGATCCGTCGGTGGTCTTACCCGCTTGGGTCTCACTTAGAACCTGGTTTACCGCGTCTGAGGTATCAGTGATGCCGACCCGATTCAGGGTGATCCCATATTGATCCAGGACTGCGGCAGCGGTGTAGTCGCTGACGTACTTGTTGATGGGGTCAGAACCACCCCACATGAACCAGTTGACCTTCGAGCCCTTCGCCGCTGCCAGGATCTGCTCCCAACTCATGTTGGCCAAGTCGGTGCTATCACCTGATCCCGCAGTCGAGGATTGACTGGCGACAGCCGAGCCGCCACTCGGCGAGGGAGCCGGACTTGACGATCCACACGCCGCTGCGAGCAGCGCGATGCTCGCGAGCAACGCTGCTGTTCTAATCGGATTGATCAACTTCATCAGAAAAAACTCCAATTCTGGGGTAAACACTGTGGGGACTGCAAAGGATCACGTCGCTTGCGGCGACTCGAGCGCTGATTTCGTCGTCACCTCCGACCCTTCATCTCGGTGTTTCCTAGAGCCTGCATATTTAGTTCGTTGTTGGTCTGTGGTTTTGCCATGGGGTGCCCTCACTAACCGCGATCGTGCGCAGCTCAAGTAGGCGCTGCGCGTATGTAGACATCGCGCCGTCCGTCCCTGCCCCGCCCCAAATCGCGCGACCCCCCAGAAATCCAGAAGCGCCGGCGGCGCACGCAACTGCTAGGAGTTCGCGAAATTGTTGGTAATCGCGTCCCTCGGATAACAGGGCCCAAGGGGATTGGCTCAAGGCAGAAACAGCCTCACAGGCATCAACCCACTCATCACGAGAAGTCTGCGAATCGGTATCACAAGGGAACTGAATCTTGAGAACATCCGCGCCCATGCTGCCGAATCGCTTAACACCGTCGAGGACCTTGTAACGCGCGTCTCCGGAGCCCTGCAACCTCACCAGCGGTTCGCAGAAGAGCGGCATTTCGTAGATATCGCACTGCCGAACTGTTTCCTCAACGAATCTCTCTGCGACAGAGGTGTCGGAATCGGCCTCAAAGTAGAAGGAAATCTTCACGGCGTCAGCGCCAAGATTTGCCGCCCTCTCTACCGTCCACCCAGGAAGGAGCCTCGGCGCCACCGCGGCCGCTTCGTAATCCCCATCCTCAATACCGAGAATCAGCCCTACAGGTAGCTGGGCAGCCCCCGACGCCAGCCTGTTAGTCGCGAGCACTGGGTCAATAAGTACTGCCGTCGAGCTATGAGCAAGCCCGTCAATCAGGGCCTCCTTAAGTTGACCCATCTCAAGGGAAGACATCGAGTCGGGCGCCTCCGGACGCACCGTCACTGCGAAAGAACGCAGGTGGTCCAAGGCCAGAATCGCGAACTGCCCTGTCTCCGACGCCAACTGATCAAGCCTGGCGGCACGCACACTGACCACCGGGCTGCTCATGTGTTGATTCCTTCGATTTGCAGATACTCGCGAGCCGGCACCGGTTGCACTGTCTGCATGCCCAACCAAGCCGCCACTTCACTCAACTCGGAAGTCAGGTTTCCCTGAGCAACTGCATAGTGATGCTGCTGACCATGGACAAGAACTGTGTTGAGCAGATCCGTGACTGCCACCGGCTCGCCGTTGATGTGGAATTGCGAGAACCAACCCCGGGTCCCGTCAAAGCCGGTCGCGTCTGACTCGACGATCCGCGCGCCCGCGATGAACATTCGAGTGAAGTCAGTTCCTGAGTAGGCGATGGTGGTTTCCTGAGGCTCAAAGACCAGGTCGCCCGATACGCCGATGCGGTCGCCCGACTTACGACCGATTGTTACGTGGTCGACCCACCGAATGGTCTTGTCCTTACCGAAGTGACGTGGGGTGACTCCGCAGTGCCACAACAAGGCCCTGTCCGCCTCCGCGTCCAGTGCAGTGAGGTCCAGCAACGTCGACGAGCCGAACGTCGGCGAAATGGAGTTCAGCAGCAGCATAGAAACTGCCCCGGGCAAGTCCCCTTCGCACGAGACGGCGAACCCGTCCTCCGAGCCGAGCAAGCTGTACGCCATACAGGGCACAACCTTGTAGTCAGCCTGGAAGGTCGGCCAACATTGCACTGACAGGGCGTCATAGCCTTCGTCGGCAATCAACTCCTTGAGCGCCAAATAGATTCTGGCGTTGCGGTCCATGCCCAGGCTCGGAGCCGTGACCTCGGCGGCGAGACTTGTCGCATGCTCAACAACTACCTGGGTGGATCGGTCGTCTGCTCGCTGCGCTCTATCGATGATCTCGTCGATGGTGTGCCGGCCGACAGTGGTCCCGAAACGCTCCTCGAGAGCGGCCTCGTCAAACTCCATGTTGTAGAAGCCAGGAGACACGCCCCCTACCCAACCGATGCGCGCCGACTGCATGGACTTGATGCCTTGCAAAGCGCGAACGGTGACTGACAGTCGACGAACGAGGTCCGGATCCTCGATGTTTCCAAAGAACCACTTATGTGGAATGACTCGATCTGCGAGGTAGGTCCGAATGAT
>CAIXFH010000194.1 GCA_903918645.1 uncultured Actinomycetes bacterium
GGTCGTGGGCGGATCCATGGGTGCTCAGCAGACTTATGAATGGGCAGTTCGATTCCCCGACAAGGTAAAGCGAGCGGCGCCCATCGCAGGCACTGCTCAGGTGACACCGCATAACGTCCTGCTCACTCGTGTACTGATGGATGCCATCACGTCGGATCCGGGGTATGCCGATGGCGACTACGCCTCGCACGAAGATGTGGCCCAGGGCCTTCGACGGCACGCCGATCTCTGGGCTGTGATCGGCTTCTCGACCGAGTTTTGGAAGTCCGAATTTTGGCGCACGATCGAGATCGACGGGGTCAAGCACACGAACATGCAGGACTTCCACCGAGCCTGCAATCAGGTGCCGTACGAGTTGATGGATCCCAACTCGCTGTTGAGCATGGCGTGGAAATGGCAGCACGCCGACGTCGCTCGGCACACCGATGGTGATTTGGCTGCCGCGTTGGCGCGAATCACAGCCCGCACCTTTGTCCTGCCGATCGACGAGGACATGTTCTTCCCGCCACGTGATTGCATCGCTGAGCAGCGACTCATTCCTAACAGCGAAGTACGTCTACTCCACAGCGTCGCTGGCCACAGCGGACTTGGAGCGTTCGAGCAAAGTTTCCGCGACGAGGTCGACTCGGCGTTGAACGAACTTCTCGCACTCGACGTCTAGTCAGCCCGCCGCGACCCAACCCAGCGACCCAACCCAGCGACCCAACCCAGCGACCCAACCCAGCGACCCAACCCAGCGATCCAATTCAGCGTCGGTTCAGCGTCATCGGCAGGCCGTACCGAGGCCGCAAAGTGACTGCTGCGGCGGTAGAAACGCGCGACCCAGGGATGAGTTCTGGACGCCACCGCGAGGCCAGACTCGCGAGCAGCAAGGTCGCCTCGGTCCAGGCGAACTGTTCGCCGATGCAGCGACGATTGCCAAAGCCGAACGGAATCCAGGCACCGCGGCGCTGGCCAGGGGCGTTCTCGTCGAACTGCCCGTCGGAATCGAGCCAACGCTCAGGTACGAACGAGGTTGCGCGATCCCAGAGCGCTGGATCACGATGCAAGATCCACGGTGAGCCCAAGATGATCGATCCGGATGGGATCTGCCAGCCGCCGACGACCAGATCGTTGAGGGTGCGCCGGCCCATGATCCATGCGGGTGGGTAGAGGCGGAGGGTTTCGGCGACGATGGCGCGGGTGAACGACAGTGCGGAGAGATCGTCGAAGGTGGGAGCCCGGAACTCGCCAGCAGGATCATCCGAGCGCAGCACCTGGCTCAACTCGTCATACAAGCGGCCGGCGTCCGCTGGATGACACGACAGCAGCCACCAGATCCATGACATTGCCATGGCGGTGGTTTCGTGTCCGGCGAGCACCATGGTCATGACCTCGTCGCGCAGTTGCGCATCGCTCATCGTCGCGCCGAAACTCGCAGCGCCTTCATCGTCATGCGCCTCGATCAGCCATGTCAGTAGGTCGGCATGGGGTTGCCCGAACGAGATAGCGGCTCGGTGGTCGTCGATGATTCGCTGCACCACAAGGTCGAGATCTTCAACCTTGGCAAGCAATTCCTGGCCCTTGGGGAGTAGCCGCACAAGGCGTTCGCTCCCGATCGCCGACAGTTGCCCAAACCCTGACATGAGTTCAGCGAGGGTGTCGCCGAATGTGCGCGCGTCACCAGTCAGGTCGGTGTCGAACAGTGTGCGTCCAACAATCGCGAACGTGAGTGAGGTCATCTCTTCGACCATGTCGACCCGGGCCCCGTCGACCCATGAACTCTGGTGTCGCTCCGCCTCGGTCACCATCTGAGCGGCGTAGGACTCGATACGTTGACGATGAAACCCTGGCTGCGCGAGTCGTCGCTGACGAAGGTGGAATTCGCCCTCGCTGGTGAGTAGCCCATTGCCCAGCAGTGGCCGCGCTGCTTGCAGCCCGCGGCCCTTCATCACATCGCGCGCATGTTCGAGGAACACCTCGTTGACCAAGGCTGGATCACTCAGGATGTAGACCGGTTCGCCGGCCATGCGGATATAGGCGACTGGCCTATTAGCCCGCGCGGCCGCTTCGAACACCTCGTTGGGTTGTGCCCGACGAGTCAACAGCGACAGCACGACCCGAGTTCCAGACGGGCCGGGCGGACGCGAAACGTTGCTCCACGCACTGGCCGCAGGAACCGGCGAGTCGGCTGGTTGCGCTCGACGTGCCGAAGCGCGAGCGGCAGCAGCGCGAATTTCCCGACGACTGGTCATGACACCGTTGTACGCCCCCAATGGCGCCTCGTCACCACGAGACGCCGACATCGTGCGGAAGATCACTGATAAAGATCGCGCTGTGAAACCAACTCCGTTGCGGATCCTGGTAACTGGCTCAGGATCAGGCAGACTGCGCAGGTGACACATTCGGTAACAGTCGACGACGTTCGCGCCGCTCAGCAGCTCCTACGTGGCATCGCGCGAGTGACACCTGTGCAATCTGCACGTTGGCTCTCAGACCTTGTTGGCGGACCAGTCGATCTCAAACTCGAGAATCTGCAACGCGCTGGTTCGTTCAAGATCCGCGGGGCTTACACCCGAATCGCGCGCCTTACCGACGAGGAGCGTTCGCGCGGGGTTGTCGCCGCAAGCGCAGGCAACCATGCGCAAGGCGTCGCGCTTGCCGCGAAGATCCTCGGCTGCAAGTCCACCGTGTTCATGCCAGTGGGCGCTCCGTTGCCGAAGGTTTCGGCCACCCGAGGATATGGGGCCGAGATCATCTTCACCGGCACCACAATCGATGTGTGCCTGATCGAGGCGCGCGCCTTCGAGCAGGAGACCGGCGCGGTCCTCATCCACCCCTTCGACCACGCAGATATCGTCGCGGGCCAAGGCACCGCTGGCCTGGAGATTCTCGAGCAGCGCCCTGACGTCAAGACCGTGGTTGTCTGCACCGGAGGCGGGGGACTCCTCGCTGGGATTGCCGTTGCTATCAAGGGAATCCGACCCGATATCCGAGTAGTGGGCGTTCAGGCAGCAGGTGCTGCGGCTTATCCGAATTCACTTGCCCAGGGCCACCCAGTTCAACTCACGAGCATGACCACGATGGCCGACGGCATCGCGGTAGGGCGGCCTGGGGATGTTCCGTTCGCTCTGGTCCAGAGCCTCGTCGACGAGATCCGGGTTGTTGACGACGAGGTGCTCGCGCGTGCGCTCGTCCTGGGGTTGGAGCGCAGCAAGATTGTTGTGGAGCCGGCGGGCGCGGCTGCGATGGCGGCGATCCTGGATGACCCCTCGGCGTTTGAGGCTCCCATCGTCGCTGTGGTCTCCGGCGGCAACGTTGATCCGTTGCTCTTGCTGCGAGTGATCCGCCATGGTCTTGCCGCGGGTGGGCGCTACACCACGTTGCGGGTTCAGGTTCCGGACCGGCCGGGCCAATTGTCCGGTTTGCTCAGGGCCGTGGCCGAATGTGACGCCAATGTTGTTGAGGTCGGCCATGTGCGTACCAATCCGATCCTGGGGCTGCACGAGGTCGAGATCGAAATCGAAGTGGAGACCCGCGGACCCAATCACCGCGAGGCGTTGCTGCAGCGGCTTGCCAACGATGGGTTCAACGTCGAAGTTGGCTGAGGCTGATCTCGACTTCGCAGTCGGGGCCCAGCCGTGGAAAGGTGCTCCTTATGGCTGACGTTTTCACCCAGCGGCGATCTGACAACGCAATCGTTGCGGAGGGGCTGGTCAAGCATTTCGGTACTGTCAAGGCGGTCGATGGCCTTGACCTTGTGGTGCCCTATGGGACGGTATGCGGTCTTCTCGGCCCCAATGGCGCAGGGAAAACCACCACTGTTCGCATTCTCGCCACATTGCTCACCGCTGATGCCGGACACGTGAGTGTTGGGGGCATCGAGGTACTCAAGCATCCTGATGACGTGCGTCGCGTGATCGGCCTCACGGGGCAGTACTCGGCGATCGATGAGTACCTCACTGGCCGCGAGAACCTGAGCATGATCGGCCGGCTGTACCACCAGCCCTCGTCTTATGTGAATCCCCGCGCGGTTGAACTCCTCGAACGGTTCGATCTCATTGAGGCCGCTGACCGGCCGGTGCGTACGTATTCGGGAGGTATGCGTCGGCGTCTGGACTTGTCGGCGAGCCTGATGGGACGACCAAGCATCCTGTTCCTTGACGAACCCACCACAGGCTTGGATCCGCGCTCGCGCCAGCAGATGTGGGAGGTGATCGGTGACCTCGTCAAGGACGGCACGACCGTATTGCTGACCACGCAGTACCTCGAGGAGGCCGATCGCCTCGCCGAGCAGATCGTCGTGATCGATCACGGCAAAGTCATCGCCGAGGGCACGAGTGATTCGCTCAAGAACGATGTCGGTGGCGATCGGCTCGAGGTGATTGTGAGCGCAGACTCGAGCCTTGATGTGGCGGCTGCTGCGCTTGCGAGCGTCTCTGATGGCGCCGCGAGTGTCGACGTTGATTCGCGTCGGGTCACCACCCCGGTGTCGGGTGGCTCGACGGTTCTGGTTGAGGCAGTGCGCGCGCTCGATGTTGCCGGAGTGCATATCGATGATGTGGCGCTTCGTCGGCCAACCCTTGACGACGTGTTCCTCACTCTTACCGGCCATGTGGCCGAAGACGTTGGTGCTCAACCAGTTTCGGCGAAGAAGCGTCGCGGTCGCGGCGGGAAGGAAGCCTGATCATGGTGTCCACCGGTATCCCCACGCCCGTTGAGATGAAGCGCCCGCTTCTGGGTTGGCTGATCCACGACGGAGCTGTGGTTACCCAACGCAATCTCATCGCGATGATGCGTGTGCCCGAAGTCGTGTTCTTCTCGTTGGTGCAGCCGGTCATTTTCGTGCTGCTGTTCGCCTACGTGTTTGGTGGTGCAATCCCGATTCCGGGTGCCGACCCGGAGGCGGGTGCGGCCGCTTACCGTGAGTACTTGATGCCAGGGATCTTTGGCCAGACAGTGGCATTCGCGGCGGCCGCTTCGACTGTCGGGCTCGCCGAGGACATGAGTAAGGGCATCATCGATCGGTTCAGATCACTGCCGATGACCGCATCAGCAGTGCTTTTCGGCCGGACCGCGTCTGACGCGATTAGGCAAGTGCTGGTGCTCACCGTGCTCTCGATTACCGGGTTCATCGTTGGCTGGCGCATACACAATGGCGTGGTCGATGCTGCGGCTGCCTACCTGTTGCTACTGCTGTTCGCGTACACGGTGTCGTGGATCGGCTGTTGGATCGGTCTGCACATGCGTAATACCGAAACCGCGAACACCGCAGGCCTGGCCTGGCTGTTCCCACTGACCTTCTTGTCCAATGCCTTCGTGCCATTGACTGGAATGCCGAAAGTGGTTCAGACCATTGCCGAATGGAACCCGGTCTCATCTCTCGTGCTCTCGTGTCGGCAGTTGTTCGGTAACCCAACCGGCATCATCGGAGACACGTGGGCGCAGCAACATGCGATCGCTTACACGGTGATCTCGTGCACGGTGCTCATTGCGATCTTCGCGACGTTGGCCGTACGCAAGTATCGGCAGACCGCGTCCTGATCTGGTCGGCCGCTAAGTGCGCGCGCTTCACGCCCAGCAGCTCCATGTCGTGCTGGGTCTTAGCCGGTGTAGGTGTCGGCCGAAACGATCTCGACTGTCAGCATCTTTCCGTTAGGCGTCACGTACTCAACTGTGGCGCCGACATCCTGACCGAGTACGGCCGCGCCTAGCGGCGACGTAGGGGAGTAGACGTCGATAGACGTTGTTGCTGCTTCTTCGCGGCTGCCGAGCAGGAAGGTCTCGGTGTCGTCGAAAGCTGGGAACCGCACGGTCACGACCTGACCTTGCGCGACTTTGCCTTCGGTGACCGGTGCCGCGCCGATATGCGCGTTCTCGAGCAGGTGCCGAAGCACCCTGACTCGAGCCTCGTTCTTGCCCTGTTCCTCTTTGGCTGCGTGGTAGCCGCCGTTCTCCTTGAGGTCGCCTTCCTCGCGCGCTGCTTCGATTCGCTTCACGATCGCAGCACGACGTGGGCCAGAACGTTCGGCCATCTCCTCTTGGAGTCGGTCGTAGGCGTCCTGAGTCAGCCAGGTCTCGGGGCTAGGGGTCTTGTTCACAGCGGTGCCTTCACGTGCTCGGGGATCCGCGCAATCGCGGAGTCCAACGGGTTCACCTGCTCGGAGAGCAACGGCTAAGAGTACGTCTTTACGACCAGACATCTCAGGTCGGTCGATCAACTCATGGATCTGCTCGTCTGGATCAACTGCCGTCGATGCTCGCGAGTTGCGGTGGGTTCACTGTGCCTGGGGCGAACGAGGGAGCGTCGACGAATGGCGCGGCGCCCTTGTCGCAGCCCAAGATCTCAGCGCTGGTGGCTCGGGCCAGCGTCGCCAATGGGTAGGTCGACAAGACGTAGTCGCGACCCGCGCTGATGTTTACCGTGGCATAGCCAACGTCGACATGGAGTTCATCGCGTGCACGGAGCACGCACACAGTCTCGCTGCCAGTGTCGCGTCGGACGTTGAAGGTGATATCGACTCGTGAGGCGTTGACAACTCGGAAACTGAGCAACTCCGATTGCACTGGTGGGGTAGCCATTCGCCAGGTGATCCAGCCCAGAACGCCGACGAAGGCCGCTCCGATCACTGCGATTGCCAGTATCAGCCAGCGCGAGGTGGGTCGAATGCCATACCTGGCTGCCATTTGCGGGCTCAGGGCAGCTGCACTATCGCGCCGCGCCATGGTGCCTCCACAACTGTTCGTCGACCGGAAACGGAGAGTGCCGACAAGCGGGGCCACCGCGGTCTGGGACACTGCTCTTGGTAAGTGTTCTGCCTCGGGGTTCCGGGCAGAACATCAGTGTCCCGCACGTCGTGTGATCTGGAGATCGCCAGTGTCCCTCTCGTCCCTTTCCCGGGCCTTCGTGCCAAGCCCCGGCGAGCCATTGCGGCTCATGGCGGTGCATGCGCATCCCGACGACGAGTCGAGCAAGGGCGCTGCGTCGATGGCCCGCTATGTGCATGAGGGGGCCGAGGTCCTTGTGGTCACGTGCACAGGTGGCGAACGCGGCGACATCTTGAACAAGACCCTCCCCGATCACCCCGCCATTCTCGCTGACCTGCCTGCAGTGCGGCAGTTGGAGATGCAGCGAGCGGCCGAGATCCTTGGCGTGAGTCATGCCTGGTTGGGCTTCATCGATTCAGGACTCCCTGAGGTGGACGCGAACGGGGTCATGCCTGCCCTGCCCGATGAGTGCTTCGCGGTTGTGCCGCTCGAGGTGTCGACAGAGGCGCTCGTTCGGATCGTGCGCGAGTTTCGTCCGCACGTGATCACCACTTACGACGAGAACGGGGGCTATCCGCATCCCGATCACATTCGCACTCACGAGGTATCTATGCGCGCCTTCGAAGCCGCGGGTGACCCCGGCGAATTTCCTGGTACAGGCGAACCCTGGCAACCGGCAAAGCTCTACTACCACTTGACTTTTCACAAACTACGAATCATCGCTCTCCATGAGGCCTGCCTTGCTCAAGGGGTCGAGTCGCCATTCGGCGAACGGCTTGAAAGCTGGGTCGACAAGCCCGGCGACGCAGAGCGCTTGACCACGATGGTGCTGTGCGGTGACTGGTTCGAGGCGCGCGAGGAAGCTCTGCTCGCGCACGCCACTCAAGTCGATCCTGAAGGTCCGTGGTTCCACCTCAGCGCCGACGATCAGCGTGCGGTGTGGCCCACCGAGGACTACCAACTCGCGCGTTCTCTTATCGCCGACGCCCGGCATGGAGCTCAGTTCGAGGACGACCTCTTCGCGGGTCTACGCCCAGTTGCTGGATCCATTGAGAACGCGTCATGAGTGCAGTCGCGCTAGTGCTGCACGGTCTGGCTCGAGCCACATCTGCATCGGCGTCTCCTTCGCCGTCACCCTCGGCTGGCACTCCGCCCGATGCCGCCCTCGTAACTCCGGGAATCCTGGGCTTCATCTCGCTCGCCTTTCTCGGCATCGCGGTCGTGGTGATCTGGCGCAGCATGAACAAGCAACTCAAGCGGATCGACTTCGATGAGAGCGCAACTGCCTCGCAGATGGGTCGCAAGAAGAAGGCCCCAAAGTCGACGAGTGACCCGGTGCTCGACTCAACGCCACCGGCAGCTGAGTCGACCGGCGATCCGGTGATCGACTAGTCCGAGTCCGGGCGCCGTAGCCGCTTGGTCGTGCTGCGATGCTTCTTGTCGTCGATGCGACGCTGCTTGGACCCAGCTGTTGGCCGGGTAGGCACTCGCGGCCGCGGTGGGGGTGCGATCGCGTCGAGCATGATGTCGACGAGTTTTCTTTCGGCCGAGAGCCGGTTCTGATACTGGCTGCGTTGCTCGGACGCCGTCACCGAGAGCACTCCGTCGATGAGGCGATCCCCGAGCCGGGACAGCGCCCGATCGCGAAGCATGGAGCTAAGTGCGGTTGTCGCTGAGACGTCGAAAAGCAATTCGACCCGTGAGTCAGAGGTGTTCACACTCTGTCCGCCGGGGCCTGATGAGCGCGAGAAACGCCAGCGCAACTCCGACTCGGGGATCAGGACCGAGCCGCGCAGACGCAAGTCACCGGGCATCCTCTGAGCATGCCTGACGAACCTGCCTTCGGTCAGGCGGTTACCGTTGTGTCGTGCTCAGTCAGTTGATCAAGCCGAAGTGGATCGGGCTCACGCTCGCTGCCCTCGCCCTGATGGGCGCCTTCGCTGCTTTGTCCATGTGGCAGTGGCACCGAGCCCAGGCTGACCAACTCGCGCAGGCGCCTGCAGTGCCAGCATCTGCTGTGTTGTCGTCCGAATCCCCGCTCGCGGTCGCCGATTATGGGGCAGTCGTGGAGATTAGCGGGGTCTTTGACGCGGGCCATCAACTTCTCGTTCGCCAGAGCGACTCGTCGTACTGGGTTGTGACGCCGTTGAAGCCAGCGGCAGGTGCGTCCGTGGCCATCGCCCGTGGCACTGTGGGCTCGCCGAGTGATCCAGGTGTCACGGATCTGCCCTCCGGGCTCGTCACCATTCGTGGTGTGGCTCAGCCCTTCGAAGGCGATCCGGGTACGCCGAGTTCGCTGCCTGCCGGTGAGGTCGATCGCATCACACGTGCTGCGTTCGGGGTGCCGGGTTTGGCTCAGGGCTGGATCGCGGCTGTTGTGCAGCGGCCATCGAGCAGTTTGACTCCGGTGGCACCCCCTCTTGTGGCTGCCGGAGGATTGCGGTTGCAGAACGTGAGTTACGCGATCCAATGGGTACTGTTCGCAGCGTTCGTCATCTTCATGTGGTGGCGAATGTTCCGAGACGACCTCGCCGACACTCGTGCAGGCGACCCAGCCGTGGCAACGGTTGCACCGATCGATTCAGCGACCGCAACAGATCGCAGCACCCCTAGGAAAGAGGTCTACTGACGTGGCAAAGCCAACCAGTGAGAATATCCGTGGCGCACTTACCCGGTACCGGGTCATGGCCTATGTCGTTGGAGTGATGCTGCTACTGCTGGTAGCAGCGATGATCGGTAAGTACGGGTTCCATGTTGGCTCGACGACAGTCGTGGCCCAAGCGCACGGATTCCTGTTCATGATCTACGCGTTGCTCGCGCTCGACCTCTCGATTCGCATGCGCTGGTCGTTACCACGCATCGTGTTCGTCGTGATCTCGGGCACGATCCCGTTTCTGTCATTCGTCGCTGAACGCAAGGTTGCGGGCTGGGTGGCAGCGGAACTCGGCACTCCCGTCGTCACTTAGCCCACCGCGAGACTTAGCCACTGCGCTGCTCGAGTCACGACATCGACTCAAGGCGCAGCAACTAACTCGAGTAACGACTGCTAAACCAGCGAATCAACCTCTGCTGGGGCGTCGTCGCGACGTGCGTGCTTGGGGGCTGGTTTGCGAGAGCGCTTCCACATCAGCAGGCCGCCGACAACCACAACGCCGACACCGATGGCGGTACCGATTGAGACCAGACTTGGCGATGACGAGGTGCTGATCGGCGCGGGGGGCTCACCAGGTGACTTCGCCGCATATGTAAACAGCGTGATTCCCTCAATGGCATGGCCATCGTCGGAGGTCACCTGAAAGCCGACCCGGTATAGGCCAGGTGCCTGTCCTCCTGGCCAGGTAACTGAGACGGTACTGCCCGAGATTATCGGAGCGCCTAATTGCACTTCGGTGCCGTCATCGCTGGTGGCTCGAAGCGTATCCACCGTTACCGGCTCGTCGAAGGTGAAGGAGATCTGGGTGGGGCCTTCTGGCAACGCCGATCCGTTCGCCGGCGATGACGACAGCAGTTTCGCGTGTGCGCTGGCCGGTGAGGTGAAGCCGATGATGCTGGCTACGACTAATGCCGCGACAGCGATGGGGATGAGAGTGAGCCTGCGCGCTGTGCGATTCATTGGATCCTCCGGCAGTGGGAACGGGCTAGACGGCATGCTGAGTGGCGGCAACGCGCGCACCCAGGCTTAACTAACGGCGGCGATGAGTCCGCGACGAGCAGCAACGAGCACTGCCTCGAGTTGCGAGTGGGCTTCGAGCTTGACGAGCAGAGTCTTTACGTAGCCGCGGGTTGTGTGCACCGACAAGCTGAGTCGGCGCGAGATCTGCTGTACCGACAGTCCCTGAGCGAGCAGGGTGAGCACTTCGAGCTCGCGCTTGGTCAAGCCTGAGTCCGACGAGTCGGAACTGGCTGACTGCACTTGGCCTAATGTCTGTAGAAGTGCAGTGGGTGCCCACATCGAACCGCGGCGGCTAAAGCGCACTGCATCGAGCATGTCTTCGAGTGCTGATTCCTTGGGCACGAATGCCGCCACACCAACTGCGGTAGCCCGGGCGAAGATCTCCGGAGTCGCGAACGAGGTCATGATGACCACGCGAAGCGCCGGCAGCATGTCGATCAGGCTTTCGGCCAAATCGATGCCATCACGGCCGGGCATGTCGACGTCGATGATCGCTACGTCGGGAACTTGATCTGTGGTGCTGCAGAACTCCTCGGCGGAGTCTGCAGAGAACATGTGGGCTACACAGTCGAGGTCGGGTTGGCCCCTGAGCATTGCCGAAAGCAACTCGGCGATTGCGCGGTGATCATCAACGACGAGAACGCGTACGAGCTCAGCCATCGGGCTGGTCGTGAGTTCCGCATTCATCTGACTGTCCCTCTTTTGATCTTCACTGTCTTGCTGGTCACAGTGCCTATCGGCAGAAGAGTGAAAAACCTGTAGTTGTTGCTGCCGAGTAATAGGTGACCTGTTCTTACACGTGGGAGAGGCGAGCGATCCCGCTTCGAATTCCTTCACTGTACGTCGCGTAAGCAACCGGAGCCGAGTCACTAAGCCGAACGGGTGAACCTGGCCCGCGAGTTTGGCGGGACTATTCCGGGCAGTGAGCAAGCGACGAGAACCCGGCAGGCTCGCGATGCTGGGTGGTTCACGCATGAGATGAGCCCGTGGTCACTCTTAGTGCCCCAAATGTCCTCCCCAAATTGGGGGAGTCACACTCAAATGGGTGGCCCCACTTTCGGGATAGCACGCCCCTCACCGCTTTTGGTTCTCTCAGCCTCGTTGAGTTGGAACAGCCGTATTGGCGTTCCACGATTGTGAGGAGTGCGCGTGACATCTGACGTGACGAGTGGCCCGGCGATACCTGCCCCGGCTGGCTCGCGTTTGCGCGTCGTTCCATCAACGCGCACGCAATCCGAGAATGACCCCAAGTCGTACGCGCAGGCGCTCGCCGAGCTGGTCCTGTCGTCGTTCGATGTCGAGAGGCGTGTGGTCGAGGCCGCGCGAGTCGAGACCGAGATGACTGACGAGCCGTTGCTCGACGTGCTGCAGCGATGGGGCGCGATTACCCCTGAGCAAGCGCTGAGCGCCCTCGCACTTCAACATCGAGTGTCGGTGGTCGACCTGCGAACGGGGCCACCTAACACTCCTGCAAACACCCGCTTGAGCGCCGACGATTGTCGGCGCCTTTCGTGCGTTCCGACTCACCTCGATGCCGGTGTTCTGCGCGTTGTCACCAGCCGGCCGACGACCCATCTCAAGTCCGAGTTGGAACGTCTCACCGGCTCCGAGATTGATATTCAGGTTGCGTCGGTAGCGGAGATCAATGCGGCGATTATCGAGCGTGAGCTACTTGAGCTCGAGCACGAGCGGTCGCTGGCCGATCCCATACAGACGTTGATTTCGATCGCGCGTCGGGTCGGCGCCAACCTCGTGCGTATCGATCTTGGCGACGCCGACGGTCAGGTGCACTTCCGAGTCGACGGTTCGTGGCGCAAAGCCTTGCTGCTGACCAACTCGCTGTCGTTGGCCATCAAGCGCGCGATGCACGGGTCGGTGCCGATGACGACATCGCCCGATGGCTCGTTCGGTGTGCTCACATACCGCACGTCACTTGGCGAAGTGCTGTCGATGTCGGTCACCTCCGGTGACTGGACCCGCTGCGTGGTTCTCGAGGTGCCGAATCCGCAGGCGCGTTCACTCGATGATTTGCACTTTGACGAGTCACTGCTCGAAACCTTGCGCGCAATGATCGACAGCGACTGCGGGCTGATCGTGATCGCGGGCCCGGCCGATTCTGGTGTGCCCACGACTGTGCGAGCCATCCTCGCGGAGATCGACTCCGATGAGCGGCTCACCGCTGTTGTCTCCGCAGACCACTCCACCCAGTCTCGCGGCGTGCTCCGTATGCACGCGGCTGCAGACGAGGACCTGCTAGCGGCTCTGGCGCACGCGCGCATGGCGCAGGCCGATGTGGCCGTGTTCACCGACGTACCGAGCCCGCAAGTTGGCTCGGCTATTCGACGTTTCGCCGCCGAAGGACGACTTGCTGTTGTCGGGGTGCGCACGGCACACCGCGATGTCATCGACGAGACCATGCGTCGCTTCGGCCTGGACCGCGATGACATCGCACGCGAGAACGTGTTGATCATCGGTCAGCGCCTCATCCGTCGCGTGTGCGAGTCCTGCGCTGTCGAATATCACGCGTCCGACGCCGAGCTGTCGGCGTGGGAAGCGCTCGGTGGATCTGCGTCCACCTCCTTTGTCCACGGGGTCGGTTGCAACGTGTGTGCCGACACCGGATTCGTCGGGCGCTCTGCACTCGCCGAAATCGCGTCTCTTCCCGGCATCGCCGGCCTCGGAGCACGCACCGCACCCCTGGTTAGTTCGGCGGTGGCTCTCGTTGAGCGGCGCCAAACCACGTTGTCCGAACTGCTCCGCAGTTTCGCCGCTCACACATCATCGATCGCGTCATGAACCGTCCATCAGCTTGGGAGAGCCTCATGTCCTCCAGCCCCTCGACCGCTTCTGCGGGCGCCCGTAACCGACTCGGTGGCCTTGGCCGCCGGGTTCTGGCGGTCATGACCGCGGGAGCGCTTGCCATCGGCACGCTCAGCGCAGTCGGTGCCATCAGCGCTCCTGCAGCGACCGCGGCCGCACTGCCACCCATCAGTAACCTGTCGGTCAATGTGGTAGCTGCCCGCACCCTGAACATCGGTCCTGGCTTCATTCACGCGGGCGACCCCGTGACGAAGTACCAGTACCTGATTCAGAAGGTCAACATCGGCAACCCGTACGACAAGGCCACCGACTGCACGTCGCCGGTGAACGACACCGCGACGGTGACCAATGACCCGATGTACCCCAACAACTGTGACTGGGGCGGTACACGTCTTTCCAACACGGGCGATCCGATCGTTGACTCGGGTTCAGTCGACCTCACTGCCGTCCCGGTTGTGAACGACCTAGCCGCAGATATGGCTCGTCAGCCGCTCGCCGATGGTGACTACATCATCTCGATCAAGGCTGATGGCTACGAGATCGGTGGCTCGAACTTCTGCGTGGCCGCTGGCACTGGCGCCAAGTGCACTGCACCCAACACCCCCATCACCGGTCCGGTCGAGGTCAAGCTACAGGAAGGCCCATTGCCCCTGGCGAACGTACGCATCCGCGTGTTCGAAGACACCGCACCGGTTGACGGTACGTACGAGATCGACGCGGAGCAGGGCCTCGCGGGCTTCCGCGGTTACCTGAGCGACCAACTAGGCGATGTCAGCACCGACTTCTTCGGCAACCCGCTCTGCACGGTGTACGAACACGGTGCTCCTGACGCGCAGCACCCAGATGGTCCTGTGCTGTTCGGCGCTGATGGCGCGCCGATCATCGCCACCATCTTGAGCAACAAGGGCACGGCCGCAACTCCTGTTGTTGGCTCACGCACCGTAACCGCGGTCAACCAGCCCAACTCCACGGTTATCACGCTTACCGGTGCTGCTGCACCGACAGCGTTCGTGGGCGCGGCTGTCACCGGAACCGGTATCGCACCGGGAACCACAGTGCTCCAGATTGGCTCGGGCACTGGCGCGACTGCAAACCGCCGCGTTGTCATCTCGGTACCGACCACGGCTGTGGTCACAGGGCAGATCACGTTCGCCTCGATCAACGGTCAGTGCTTCTCGGACATCAACGGCGACATCTTGATCCCGAACATGGCGCCAGGCCGCTACGGCATCACCGTTCGTCAGCCGGCTGACAAGATGGACTGGTTGCAGACCACCACTCTCGAGGGTGCTCAGGACCACGACTGGTGGGTCATGGCTGGCGACACTGGCTACGGCAGTGAGCTGACCTACGGTAGTGAGCTCGTGCCCGAGGTTCAGTTCGGCTACATCCCCCCGAAGAAGACCAGCGATTACCTCATCCCGCTCGAGGTTGACGACAACACCGGCTTGCTTGCTCCTACCTGCACCATCGGTGGTCGCGGCGGTTGCGCCACGATGGACAACGGTGGCTTGGCTCGTGGCTCGATCACTGGAACTCTGCACACCGGTTGCAAGTACATCGGTACCCAAGGGTCGAACCTGGCGAACCCGAACAACATCGACATCGCAGTAACGAACGAGATGAAGGACTGCGGCCCTATTGGCGCAAGTGAGCGTGGAGTCGTAGCTGTTAGCAGCCTCGACTACGCCGACCAGGAGGGCTACGCGGCCCGCACGAATATTGATGGCACCTTCACCGTGCCCAATGTACGTGCAGGCAACTACATGGTCACCTTCTTCGACGACGCGATGAACCACATCCTGTCGACGGCGAACGTCACGGTTACCGGAGCTTCCGGCGCCGAGTCAACGGCCAACATGGGTACGGTCTACATCCAGTACTGGTTTGCGCGTATTTCGGGTTACGTCTTCACCGACCTCAACGAAAACGGTCGGCGCGACCCTGGTGAGCCTGGTGTCGAAAAGTCGTTCCTGTCGGTGCGTGAGCGCGACAACACGCCCATGGACCAGTTCACCAACGCACTTGAGACCGACAGCAACGGCTGGTATGACGTCATTCAGGGATACCCGCTTACGCGTTTCTTGATCCTCGAGCACGTCGATCCGCGTTTCCGGCCGACGGGCTACACGGTGACCCCGTGTAACGCTAAGAAGGGCATCACCTACACCGGTGGCGCGGTCGATATCTCGGTCCTGCCCGTGCTCGGGCTCTGCGGCGAGATCGACTGGGGCGTCCAGCCATTGCTGCACGGTGAAACCGGTGGTATCGCTGGCACGGTCACCTACGGCACGACCCGTAACGAGCTCGATGCATCACAGGCAGCCACGGAGAACTGGCAGCCTGGTATCCCCAACGTGCCAGTGCACTTGAACGCTGTCGTCAAGGACGCCAGCGGTAACCCGGTAACGAACACTGATGGCTCACTCCAGCACGGCCCTGAGCTGTGGTGGAACTGTTCGGACGCAAACCCCGGCTGCGCGTATGCCGATCGCATTCCTTACGTGTCGGAGACCTACAAGCAGCCCACTGGTTGTACTGCGCTCGACAAGGATGGCAACCCGCTCGTTGAGCAGAAGGCGTTGCCGGCCCCTAGCGATCCCAACCTGCGCTGCATTGAGTCGAACATGATTGGTTGGGCGGCTGCTCCGTCAGATGCCACCCCAGGTGGCTCGGCACAGGAAGTCAACGGCAACTACGGATTTGGTTCCTCCAAGCTGAACCTGATCGATCCGCACTCGGCTACCTATGACATCACCGACCCCGCCAACCCCAAGGACGATGACGGCAACCCACTTGAGTTGTACGCACCACTTGACGGCTCGCTGGTCGGCCAGAACTACAAGTACGACGAGCAGATGCTCAAGGCTGACGACTACATCGTCTCGGTTGACATCCCTCAGGATGCCTACGGCAAGCCGATGTACCAGGTGACCAAGGAAGAGGACGTCAATATCTTCAGCGGTGACCAGTTCCTGCCGCAGGAGAACTTCCCGCCGGCTACCCCTGGCGCTGGTTCCGATGCACCTCAGGCCGCGCCAGGCACCCCGATCACGTCCGGTCTCGGCGAGACGATGGGTTGCGCAGGACCGATGCACAACGTGCATGTCACTAACGCCGACTTCATCAACGGTGGCGGGAGTCCCTTCGAGGGCACTGACATGCCCCTGTGCACCGACAAGTTGGTCACGGTCAACGACGCTGGTACCGGTGGTACCAACTTCGAGCTGTTCACTGACGTCCCGTTGGCCGCGCACTTCTGGGGCCTGATCCTCAACGACCTCGGTATCACCACGGACCCGACCTCGATCAACTATGACGAGGCCGAAGGTCTGCCCAACGCGCCGACCGGTATCTACGACTGGGCCGGCAACTTGATCGACACCGCGATCGCTGACAAGAACGGCTTCTACGAGGCCGTTGTGCCCTCAAGCGATCGCATCAACAACCCGTCTCCGTCGGGTGTCTCGCCGAACATGTTCCGTCTGGTGGGTAACGACCCCGGATCGGTGGGGCATCTCAACCCGACCTACGATCCGCGCTACCGCACCATCGCCACGAACTTCCAGTCATGGCCCGGTCTGTGGACCGTGACCGACACCGCGCCTACTGCGGCTGTCGCGACCACGTTCGACGGCAGCCTGACCAACACCAAGTGCGTGTTGCCCACGGGTGAGCCGCAGATCTTCGCGGCCGACAAGGCCGTGGCCAACGGTGCCACGACCCTGACCCTCACGGGACGCGACTTCGGTGTCGGCGACAAGTGGAGTGGCGTGTTCCTCGGCGCTCCCAACGACGCTGCTGCAGCGCCTGGCACTGGGCAGGCACTCGCAGTCACTAGCTGGACCGATACTTCGGTGACGGTACAGATCCCTGCCGCTTCTGGTTCGTTCCTTGCTGGCCCGCGTCAGGTCATCCTGATCAACGCTGACCGCAAGATCACAACGAGCGGCATCACGCTGCACGTGATCGGCGCGAATTACAGCCCACGCGTGATCGAGGTCGGCCCAGGCAAGACCTTCGACACCAATGCAGCACCGGTCACGATCGGCTTGTCCGCTGCCGCTCGTAACGGCGACAACTCGATCATCGTCGCCAACGCCGCCGGAATCGGAGTCGGCTGGGATGTTGCGGGTGCCGGTATCGATCCCGGTTCCACCGTCACTGCCATCGCGCCGAACTACGCCACGAGCAGTACCGGTTTCCGCTATGCGAACAATGTGACTGTATTGACCCGGACATCGGGAACGTTCAGCGCCCAGGTCAAGTTGGGTGCGGCTGTCACCGGCCGTGGAATCACCGCTGGTACCACGGTCACTGCGGTCGGCGCGTCGACGATCACCATCTCGCGCCCGACTACGAGTACATCTGGTAACAGAAACAACGCCAACACCAGTACGAACCTGACCTTCAGCAACGTTGCTGGTAGCCGCATCGATCTGACGCGGGCAACGCTGGCCGATATGCCGGTCGGGACGCTGGTTACCTTCACGCTGACCCGTCCGATTCAGCTGGCTATCGATAGTGTCAGCCCGAACCCCGATCCAAATGTCGTCTCGGCCAGCGCGGATGCCATTGTCGCTGCCCGCTCGAGCACGTTGATCGTGGTCTACCCCAAGACCCCGACCGACGCCACGCCGCGTGGCGAGTACCAGGAAAACTTGATCGTCTACACCCCTGGCGTGAAGCTGCAGGGTCTGGGCTCTGGTGGTTTCCAGGCTGATGGCACCTACATCTACGGTTCGCTGCTCGATGGTCAAACCTTCGAGCAGGCGAACTCGACCGGCCGCAACTGGCTGCGTCTGGTCACCGAACTCGTGGGCAACACTCAGGTCGACCCGAACATCCCCGCTCGGGTCACGAACACACCGACCGGTACCGGCGACGTGTCGCTGCCCGACTCGGCCGTGGTCACCTACCTGACCCCGACCAGCGCTTTCGGTGGCACCGGTGGTTCGGCTACGAACACAGGCTCCTCTGGCACCTCGGGCCAGTCCACGATCACCTTCAGTGGAACCGCCGTGATCAACGCCTACATCGGTTCGGCTGTCACCGGTACCGGTATTGGTACGGGTGCAGTAGTCACTGCTCAAAACGGTCGCGTGGTCACGCTCTCAGTGGCGAACTCGGCAACTGTCAGCGGCACCATCACCTTCACCTCGAACGCGAAGCCACAGCTCGACGGCTTCACGATCACAGGTGGTAAGCAGGACAACGTTCCCACCAACATCAACGTCCTCACCGGTGGAAACCAGACCCCATGGGCTGGTGCAACCGCTCGCGGTCAGATCGTGACCCAGGGCGGTGGCGTGTTCATCAACGGTGGCACCAACGGTGTCACGATCTCGAACAACCGCATCGACGGTAACTCCGGCACCTACGCCGGTGGTATCCGAGTGGGCACCCCGTACGTCAACGGCAACATCGGTTCTGCCGACACGGCCGCCACTCCTCGCACCAACTACACCCTGATGAACCAGAACCTCACCATCGCGCACAACGCGGTCGTGAACTCGGGTGCTCAGAACCTCGCTGGTGGTATCGGTATCTTCTCCGGCACCCCGCGTTACCGCGTCGCGTTCAACGACATCTGCGGTGACTACAGCGCTGAGTACGGTGGCGGTATCACTCAGTACGGCCTCAGCCGTCAGAGCCGCATCGACCACAACCGAATCTGGTTCAACCAGAGCTACGACGAGGGCGGCGGCATCATGCTCGCCGGTGAACTCACGCCGAGCGCAGCCACTCTCACCGGTGGTACTGGTGAAGTCACAGTCGACAGCAACAAGATCGACCAGAACCTTGCCAACGATGACGGTGGCGGTATCCGCACCCTGAACGCCGGCAACTGGCAGATCACCATTGAGAACAACGAAATCGCCAACAACCTCAGCACTCACGAGGGTGGCGGTATCGCACTCAACAACTCCAGCAAGGTGCTGATCGACAACAACACCATCACCGGCAACGTCACCTCGGCCACGGCCGCGACCAGCAACGGCCTACCAGCCGCCGCCGGTATTGCCACCTCCGGTAACGACGCGCTCTTCCAGGCGACCCTGCCTGCTGGCTCGCCGACCTTCACTCGCCCGGTCGCCTACAACAACATCTTGTGGGACAACCGAGCTGGTTACTTCGACGGCCAGGCAGAGCACGGTCTCGGTGTCGCTGGTGACACTGCCCCGATCAACTACTGGGACATCGGTTCGCAGGACAACTCGGGTCTCGTGCCCGTGTTCAACTCGACCCTCGAGTCGTGCGTCGGCACCACGCTGGCACAGGACTGCAGTGGGTCACTTGGCACCAACATCAACACCAACCCGCTGTTCACTAAGTCATACATGCCAGGTCTGGTCATCGACACTCGTCGTGCGTTCTTCGCCTTCCGTCAGACGTTGATCACCGACCAAACCGTCTCGCCTTGGGATACCGGCGACTACTCGTTGACGCAGGCTTCACCGGCCCGCGACATCGGCGCCCTCACCCGTTCAGACACGGTCGGAGCCACGACCACCGTCTACACGGCACCCACAGTCGACATCAACGGAACGCCGCGCCTCGGTGCGACTGACGCTGGTGCCTACGAGTGGACCCCGCCGCCCACGGTGCCTAGTGCCCCGACCGCGGTAGCCGTGACGCCGGCGAACAACTCGCTCGTCGTCCGCTGGGCAGTTCCCACCAACGGTGGCGGACTCACGCTGGGCAACTACACCGCCCGTGCGTGGAACGCGCTCACTGGTGGAGCCACATCAGGTACCTGCTCAACCGCCACGCTCACCTGTACCATCACGGGCTTGGTCAATGGCACGACGTACTACGTCGATGTCACCGCGAGCAACCTGCTCGGCACCTCAGTGGCCTCAACCCCGCGTATCTCGGCAGTGCCGATGACGGTGCCAGGAACTCCCACTGGTGTTGTCGTGATCGGTAAGTCCATGGCACTCGGGGTCACCTGGGTGGCCCCGGTCAGCAACGGTGGTTCGACTATCACTGGCTACACCGCCACGGCGTACGCCAACGACCAAGCGACGATTTGCAACACTGTCTTCGGTGCTACGCCGACCAACTGGCCAACCTGTACGTTGATTGGGATCTCGGTCGGCACGCATGCGAACCCGGCCTACACCACGGTCATTGGAACGTGTACCACCAGTGGTGCGCTGACCTGCGATATCACACCGCTGGCGACGGGTACTCGGGGTTACGTCACCGTCTACGCGACCAACGTTGTCGGTAACAGCCCGGAGTCGAGCCGACTGCCCACGACACCGAACGCTGTGGCACTTGCACCTGCAGGTGCGGCAACGGGTCTCACCGCAGTTGGCAACAGCAGCACTGGTGCGATTGTGGTCACGTGGGATACACCTCCGGTTAATGCGGAGCCGATTACGTCCTACACAGCTAATGCCTACTCGGCGCTAACTGGTGGAAACCTGCTCGGCTCATGCACCACAACCACTGGTGTCACCTGCACTATCACGAGCTTGACCAACCTCGTAAGCGGCAACATGGCTGCTTACGTCAGCGTCACTGCAGTGAGTGCGACAAGTCCTGCCGGAATCACGTCAACGCCACGCGTTGCCGCCACCTGGGCCTCGCCGTACGTCACCAACCTCGTGGTAACGCCAAGCATCGTCACTGCCACGAACACCGGGTCCTCCGGTACGAGCGGCGCGTCGACGATCGCCTTCAGTGGCTTCGCTGGGATCAACGGTGTTGTCGGATCCACGGTGTCTGGCACGGGGATCGGCGTGGGCGCGACTGTTACCGCAGTAGCTGGCCGCACCCTCACCCTGTCGGTACCGAACACCGGTGCTGTCAGCGGCACGATCACCTTCGGGCGTCGCATCCTGACAACCACCTGGACGACGTTCGCCACTGGAACGGTCAGCAACTCACAACTGGCGCTGTACGCAGCCAGCACGGGTGGCGCAGCCCTTCAGACGGTCAACACGTCGAGCAACCCCGGGTCTTTCGGGACGGGTAGTACGAACACCTCAGTTGCTACTACTGGAACCCTGCCGGCAGCCACGACGTACTACGTCGCGGTCAAGGCTTCCACGTCTGGCAACGCGGGCTTCTTGGCCGCGGCTCGGACACAGGTCTACGGACCTGAGTCCGCGCCACGCACTGCCGGGACGACCTCCCCGTAAGGCAACTCTTCCTCCCCCGTCTGGCTTACCCCAGATGGGGGAGGAAGACCCCCCACTCGCATTACGACAACTAGGGACTTTCAGACCCCCCGGCAAACCCGATGTGCTTATGGCAGATCGAACCGGAACATTAGAGGAGTCAATCGTGACCGACGACACCACGAGCAGCGTTTCGCCGCTCTTGTCGCGACGTAATTTCCTGCGAGCGGGAGTGTTGGGCGCAGCCGGTACTGGCGTAGCAATGTATGCCAGTAAGCAGGCTCCCCGAGCTGCCGCAGCAGCCCCGACGTTTGTGCCGACCAAGACCGATGAGGTCCACTTGGTTGGTACGGATGGCTGGGTGTCCATGCCGACCAGTGCGCCGCCGGTCGATCCCTACTGGCCAGACAGTTACGCGCCAAACCCATACAACATGTACGTGTTCGGGTTCCGCAACGTCACCGGCCTTAGTGACGCCCAGGTAATCGCGCAACGCGGTCTGGCCCAGATCTCAGCGCCGATCCTGGCCTTCGATGAGGGCAGCGAGGTGAAGATCTCGCTGACCAACCTCGGCCTCTCTCAGCGCCCCGACCTCGTTGACGGTCACACGATGCACTGGCATGGCTTTAACAACGCCATCCCGATCTTCGACGGTGTGCCGGAGATGTCAGCGTCGGTGCCGATCGGCAAGACGATGATCTACTACTACCGTCCACACGACGCAGGTACCTTCATGTACCACTGCCACTTCGAGGACGTCGAGCACGTCCAGATGGGCATGAACGGTCTGATCTACGTCCGGCCGAAGATGAACGCCGACGGTAACCGCTACGTCTACAATGACGCTCGCACCAAGTACGACCGCGAGTTCCCGCTGTACCTCAGCGAGGTCCAGCCGGAGTCACACTGGCGTGACGCGCACATCCAGATTACCGACTGGGCGAGCTATGACCCGGGCTTCTCACTGTTCAACGGCCGCGCATACCCCGACACCCTCGAGGGCACGTTCGACCCGATGACGGTCTACCCGGCCGGATCGCAGGGCGAGCGCCTTCGGTACCAGCCACGTGGCTCGGTCATTACGGCGAACGCCGGCGAGACCATCCTGCTCCGGATTGCCTCACTCGGCTACATCCGGCACACGATCACCCTCGACGGTGTCCCGCTGCACGTAGTCGGTGCGGACGCCACGCAGCTCATTGGCGCTGACGGCCACGACAACAGTTACATCACTAATTCCGTTGCTGTCGGACCGGGTGAATCCCGCGACGTGCTCTTCACGGCGCCGGCGCCCGGTACTTACAAGTTGTACGACCGCAACTTCTCCAACTTGTCCAACGACGGTGGCGGTGGGTACGGCGGCATGCTGACCGAAATCCGCGTATCGGCGCCAGGCACCCTTCCGGCTCAGGCGAGGTAGAACTGATGAATCTTCGACGACTCCTCGCAGGCGGACTCAGCCTGACGGTGCTGACGGGAGCCCTGTTCGCAGCGGCTGCCTCGCCTAGCTCCGGTGCCACGCCGATCGCCGGTGAAGGCATCATGTGCGAACCGGGTAACGGTTCGTACACGATGACCGCTGCCGCAGGCCGGATGACGTTGCCCGACGGCAACACCATCTACACGTGGGGCTATCACACCCCCACGCATGACTTCCAGAACACCGCACCCACTCTGTGCGTCACGGTGGGCACCCCGGTTCGCGTCGCTTTGACGAACAACCTGACCGCTGACACCTCGCTGATGTTCCCCGGCATGCCCAACGTGCAGGCCGACGGAGTCGAGTCGGCACCTCTTTCGGATGCGACAGGTCGAGTGACCTCGCTCGCGCCGATCGCGCCAGCCAACGGCGGCACTGTCACTTACACCTTCACGCCCAACAAGCCAGGTACCTATCTCTACGAGAGCGGCACCGACGTCAACACGCAGATTGAGATGGGCCTTTACGGCGCTCTCATCGTTCGCCCGGCGGCTTCTGCCACACAGGCTTACGACGACCCGCGCACGGCGTTCGAGCCCAACCGCGAGTTTTTGCACGTGTTGAGCCAGGTTGACCCCCAGATCCACTCGGACGTCGAGTTGGGCAAGCCGGTCGACTGGAGCACGTACTCACCCAAGTACTTCCTGCTCAACGGTCGTAGCGCACCCGACACGGTTTCTCCGAATGATGCAGCATGGCTGCCCTACCAGCCTTATGGCTCGATGGTGCATGTTCGTCCGCAGGACCCCAACGGTGGCGACACGCTGCCCGCGCTGGTTCGCTATATCAACGTCATGAACACCGATGCCGCGTTCCACCCGCACGGCAACACCGAGCGAGTCATCGCTGAGGATGCGGCGCCTTTGGACAGTGCTGGGTCTGGTGACAGTAGCTATGGCTCGTTCCTGGTCGATGTCGGCGCAAGCCGCACGGTAGACGCGATGTTCACTTGGTACGACGTTGAGAAGTACGACCCGGTCAGCAACCCGATCCCAGTGGCGCTGAGTCCCTTCCAGGACATCATCCTCAAGGGCACCTGGTACGCCATGAGCCCCTACCTCGGCTTGCAGCAGAACTTGCCAGCCGGCATCACACAGTTCAACCAGTGCGGTGAGTACTACCACATGGCTCACAACCACGCGTTGGACAAGGCAACGAACTACGGCGCCACCTTCGGTGGACAGATGACCCTTATCCGGATCGATCCGCTCAACGGCTGCCCGGCCAAGTGACGAGGACAAAGACCATGGAAACCCCTAACGCACGCCCTGTGCGCTCGGCCATCGGCCTCGGTGTCTCACTCGCCGTCGCTGCCTCAGGCCTCACTGCTCTGGTTGCTCCGGCGGCCAACGCGACCGTGGTTCACCCCGCGGCCGCCACGGTGGTACACGCCTCTGTCGTTCGCTCGACAGCGGTGCGTCCCGCCGCGGCTCCTGCCAACTCAGTTGGCCAGGGCCCGCTCACCAGCTCGTGCAGGACTGTCGCGGGCCGTACTGCATGTGACATCTGGGCCAAGATCGGCGCAGTGTCGGTGCACGATTCGGCCAGCACTACCAAGAGCTTCCAGGTGTGGAACTTCGTGTCCACATCCGGTGCTGCTGCCACTGGTGCGTCGTCTCTGTTGATTGGCACCGTGGGCGTGCCCATGGACATCACGCTGCACAACTTGCTGCCTCAGCCTGTGGGCTTCTCGACGCCACAGGTCGATGGTGCACTGTCTGACACCACAGGTGTCGTGCAGGGTTCGTCCAAGACGTACACGATTACCCCTCAGCGTTCCGGTACCTACATCTACCAGGCTGGTCTCACCTCAAACGGTGCCCGTCAGGTCGGTATGGGTCTCGCTGGCGCGCTTGTGGTTCGTCCGGCGGTGGGTTCGACCACGGCCTATGACGTCGCCCAGGCGGCGTTCGACGACGAATCACTCATGGTGTATGCCGATGTCGACGCCAACCTCGCGGCCGACCCGCTGGGCTTCAACATGCGTAACTACAACCCGCAGTTCCACCTGCTCAACGGCGTGGCATACCCCGATGGTGCCCCCATCATCACCGACGCCGGCCGCAAGCTCATGCTGCGATTTGTCAACATCTCGCAGTTGGAGAAGAGCCCGACCATCCTCGGTATCGAGATGACCGCCTTTGCCATTGGTGCTCGTCCGATGCCAATCGCTATGACCGAGCCCGGTCGGTTGATCGCGCCAGGTGACACCGTCGACGCATCGATCCTGATGCCTGCCGGCAGCCACCGCTACGCGATCTACGACACCCCCGGTGTGCTCAACAACGGCAACTGGGTCAACGGCAGTAACTCGCAGGCAATCGGTGGTGGACTCACGTTCATCCAGTCCGGCGGTACTGGTGTTGCGCCTCCGACCGGACCTTCGATCTTGAAGTTTGCCGCTGCTGGCCAGCCCGGTGGGCTTGGCCGACCGCTCACCATGTCCGCGATCCTCGACACCGCCAACCGCGGTGGCGGCGGCATCGCGCAGGCTGAGTACTACATCGACACACTGAACCTCACACCTGGTACGGGGACGCCGCTCTCGTTCTCAGGTACATCCCCACAAGAGGTGTCGTGGCCGCTGGATGTCGCTGGTCTCTCGTCTGGTCTGCACAACGTCTACCTCCGCGCGCAGGACAGCTTCGGCTCGTGGGGCCCAGTCGCAACCTTGGTTGTCAAGGTTGACGCAACTGGCCCACTCGTCACCGGTGTCGTCCTGAGCTCGCCCACCACAAGTGGCCGCGCTGACTTGGGCTTCACGGCCACCGCCAACGACACCACGACGGGTGGCAGCAACAGCATCGCCGCCCGTTACTGGCTCGACGGAACCGCCACACCTCCGGTCAGCCCGATCGCGCTCACCACTAACGGTCCTCGCATCATCGCGGCGATCGATGGCATCATCCCGATGGCCACTCTCGCTGGTCTCGCTCAGGGACAGCACACGCTGTACATCCAGGCGCAAGATTCCTTCCGCCAATGGGGTGTGCCTACCGCGACAGTGTTCGGTGTCGATTTCACTGCGCCAGTAACTTCGGCTGCCGTGATAACTCCGGGTGCCACTAACGGTGTCTCGGTCTGTGACCTCACCGGTGCTGGCGCAAACCCCGGGCCCCTACTGGGTAACCCATGTCTGACCAACCCTGCATCACCAGGAACCTTCACCATCACGGCCGACGCTGTCGACCCTGTTGTCAACGGTGTCAACAGCGCGATCACCAAGGTCGAGGCCTACCTGATGAACTGCAACCCGACCTGTCCGGCTCTGCCGCCGACTGGCTCGACCAACTCACTCCAGCTCTCACCAGCCGGTGCGGGTGTGGCGGCGGGCTCCACGCACTACACCGGACAGCTTCCGCTGTCGTGGTTCGGTGCGTACCGCAACGCCAGCATCACCATCAAGGTGGTCGCCATCGACGCCGCGGGTAACCGTGTCGACGGAGGCACCTCCACCAAGATGGTGGTTGACCAGCTAAACCCGGTCGTCTCGGCCGGTGGAACCATCACGCAGGGCACCTGGGTGCCGGACAACGCACCCACCTCGACCGCTGCGAACTACACCAACGATGGCTCTGCACTGCTGAGCGTGCCGGCATCAGATGGCACCGTCGGTGCTGCTGGAGTCTCGGGCGTAGCCTTTGCTGAGTACTGGATTGGCGCAGACCCGGGCATCGGCAACGGCACCCGGATCACGCTCAACGTCGTCAACGGGCGCTTCGAGGGCACGCTTGACCTCAATGCTCTCGGCAACGTCCGCGGTGGTTCCATCTCGGTGAACGTCCGAGTGCAGGACTTCGCGAACAACTGGAGCCCGGTCGCAGTAGTGACCGGCACCCTCGTGCCGGTGACGGTCTTCGCGAACGACCTCGAGGCCACTGTGGCCTCGCCGTTCGGGTGGACCGCGGTCACGGGTGCTCCCACTCGCTCAACAGTGACGCCGATCGGCGGCGCCGCTAGCTTGCTAGCTGCTCCCGCTGACGCGGCCGTCACCAAGACCGCGACGGGTGCGTCAGGCGCCGTTACAGTGACGCTGGCAACAGCTGGCGGAACTAGCGGTGTCGTGGTCGGACAGGCAGTTTCGGGTACTGGTGTCAGCATCGGTGCCACCGTCACGGCCATCAACACCGGAACGCGGGTAGTGACCCTCTCGGTCTCTAACTACGCAGCGGTGTCGGGCACGCTCACCTTCCGAGCAGTCGGATTCGTGAGCCGCACGGTACCCACCACGGGTACTCCGGCTCTGACCACGGAGTTCGCGGCGCACTTCACCATGAACACCACCTCGGCAACCGCTGGTACGGCTAACCCCGTCACGGTGCTGCAGGGGTTGGCTGGCACGCTCAGCGCATACCAGGTGCAGTACGCCCGGTCCGCCAATGTCACCACGACGGCCACCGGCACTAGTGGCGCCAGCACCATCACGGTCGCGAGTGTGACCAACTTGGTGGTGAACCAGTCGGTAACCGGAACGGGAATCCGAGCCGGTGCCTACATCACGGCCATCAACACAGTCACTCGAGTGGTCACCCTTTCGGGAACCAACACGGGCACTGTGTCCGGGACCATGACCTTCAGCTTGGTCTCCTTCCGGGTCAACATGGCCACCACCACAGCTGCTGTCACCAGCGGTGCTTGGACCACTCTCACCACGGGGGCGGCCCCAACAACCGGCACGTACGTGGTGACGGTCAACTACCGCCAAGGTGGTGCCACTGGTGCAACGCGAGGCCAGACCGTCATCACGGTCAACGGTCAGACGATCACTACCTACAGCAACACGGGAACTGCTTCGTCACGTCGAATCAGCAGCGTCCGAATGGGTGTCATTGGTAATGCCGGCACCACCGGTGTGTCGATGAAATTCGATACCTTCTCATCCGCTCGCGTCGCCTTCTAATTCTGGAGATCTGAAATGAACAGCATGATCACCATGTCGCCGCGGGCGATAGCACTGGGTGCGGTGGTGGCCCTGGCCACCGGCGCACTCCTGGTCTCCTCCGTGGCGACCCGCCAGGACGTGCACGCAGCTGACAGCAACACGGCGGTTCCGACCAGCCGTGTGATGGAAGCTACCGCCGGTATCCGCGTTCTCAGTGCCCACTCAGTGGGCGATGGCGGAATCATCGACCTGCGTTACCAAGTGCTCGACGCCAACAAGGCATCCATCGTTGAGGGTGATGTCACAAAGACGCCACAGATCACGGACGTGGACTCTGGGGCAGTGCTGCACGATACTGCTGCCATGAGGCACGGACATGCGATGCGCCCAGCGGGCGAGTACTTCCTCCTGTATTACAACCAGGGTGGCTCAGTTAAGCCAGGTGACTTCATCAATGTCTCCATTGATGGTGTGACCTTGAACGACGTGCCGGTGACGTGATCTCATTTCGTCGCATTGGAGCGGCCGTTCTGAGTGGAGCAGTGCTAGCGATAGCACTCTCGCTCGGAGCGGCCGCTCCCGCGTCTGCCCACGCGCAGGTCATCTCAAGCTCACCCAGCGATGGGCAGCGGGTCGAGACCTCGCCTAAGGCATTGACGTTTCTGCTTTCCGAGAAGGCTGACCTCACCACTGCCATCGTCACCATCACCGCTGGTGCCGGATCGATCGATGCCTTGGGAACGCCGGTCATGCGTTCGGTCAATGACGTCGGCCGCGAGACCATTGATGTGCCAGTCAAATCGGCGTTGACGCCGGGCCTATATCGCGTGACTTTCACCGCGGCCTCGGCGATCGATGGCCACACGGCAAGTTCGGAATTTATCTTCGGCGTGCAAACTGACGTATCCGCACCACTCGGTGATGAGTCGCAGAGCAGCTCAGCCAGTGTCGCCGACCGAATTCGTTCGCTCCTGCAAGGCATCACCCTGATCGGCGCCGGCATCGCTTTCGGGCTGTTGATGCTTTCTCCCGTCGCTGGCGGCCGTGGCAATCGGGCGGCGCTCGTAGTCTCGGTACTCGCCGGTGTCGCCGCGTTACTCGGTGGGGTTATCTGGCACACCGGTAACGGTCTGGTCGTCGCGGCCACTGGCGCAATCGGTGCCGCGCTTCTGGCTGTGCTCGCGATCGTGCCAACTGCTGGTTCGCGGGCCCGCCTCTGGTTAATCGCTCTGGGCCTTGTGGTCGCGGTCGCCCCACTTGCGCTCGTCGGACACGCAGCCGCCCAAGGCACGCTGATGACCACCTTCTCAGCGCTGCACGTCGTCACCACAGCAGCGTGGGCCGGCTCGGTCATCGCCGCAGCCTTCTTGATCGCGCGTGGGGGCCGTAGGTCGCGAGCATCGATCTTGTCGCGCACGTCGCTCGTAGCGAGCGTGACCTTCCTGATCTCACTCATCACTGGCCTCCTGCTTGCCAATGGCCTAGTCCCTTCCGTCGCGGGCCTGTTCGGCTCCTTGTACGGCTGGGGACTGGTCGCGAAGGTGACCCTGGTCATCCCGGTGCTGTTGCTGGCCATCTGGACTCGTACTCGGCTGCGCAGCGGCAAGCCGTCGTCAGTCGTGCTCGAGGCCAGCTTGCTCGGCATCATCCTGGTACTCGGCGTTCTCGTCGCGTCGCAGCCGCCGCCGGCGGCCGAGAAGTTCCAGCCCACTCCGAGTTGGCAGGCCGACACTGCTGCGGCTGGGCTCAATGCTGATGATCTGCTGGTCAGCGTGCGAGTGGATCCCAATACCCCTGGGTCACGCTTTCTCGTCATTCGCGTCGACAACACTCGTCGGCCGTCCCCGGGTGAAATCATCGGGGTTAAGGCTGCTCTTGGTGCCGATGCACCGGTGGCTCTAGAGAAGGCCGCCGACGGTTTGTGGACCACCCGAATCGATGTCACTTCTGCAGGTCCGCAGGCCATTCATGTCGAGGTTTCCCGTCCGCAGCTCCCTGTTGCGATTGCCAACAGCACCTGGACCGTTGCCCCCACTCGCGGCACGCTGGTCGGTGGCGCTGCACTCGGTGCCTACATTGGCATTGCCATCGCTGGCTTGGTGTCCTTGACCCTGCTTGGCCTAGTCCTGGAAGGCTTCCTGGGTCGTCGTCGAGTAGCCGATGCTGATGGTGAGCTCGACTCTGACTCTTCGCCGTCGGATCCCGATGATCGAGAGCCCGTCTCGGTCTAGCGCCTGCGACTCGCCCAATGTGCGGGGCTACTGTGGCCTTGCCATGACAACCGATAGTTCAACGACCCTGACGTCGAGTCAGGCTGTCGTGCGCGCAGGTCTTATGTGGGCTTTCGTGGGGGTGTTGCTCTTCTCCTTCTCGGTGCCGATGACCAAGGTTGCGATTGGTGGGTTCAACCCGTTCTTCACTGCGACTGGTCGCGCTGTGATCGCCGGCGCGATTGCGGTCGTGGTGCTCTTGGCCCGACGCGTGCCCTTTCCTGACCGTCAGTATTTGCGGCCGTTGATCTTCACGATGATGGGGGCTGTGTGGGGTTGGCCGATCATGCTTGGCTTCGCTCTACAGCGGACGACCGCGGCTCATGCTGCAGTGATCTCCGCGTTCATGCCGCTCACGACAGCGCTCTTCGCCGTGCTACGAAGCCACGAGAAGGTGTCGAAGTCTTTCTGGCTGGCGGCCTGCGCAGGAAGTTCCGCTTTGGCCGTATTCGCGCTCTCGCGGGGTGGAGCCGAGGGCGGTGATCTCGTCGCTGACCTTCTGGTGGTAGGCGCGGTGCTGTCGTCATCGTGGTGCTACGTGGAAGGCGCGGAGGTAAGCCGGGCAATGCCTGGCTGGCAAGTGATCTCGTGGGTGGTGGTTCTCGCCCTACCGCTGACCTTGCCGCTGTCGTTCGTGCTCTGGCACGTGACGAGTTCGTCCTACACACCTACTGGTCTTCAGTGGGCTGCGTTGATCGGCCTAGGTGTGTCGTCGATGTATCTCGGATTCTTCGCCTGGTACCGCGGCCTCGCGATGGCTGGCACGGCGCACGGTGGTCAGGTGCAGCAGTTGCAGGCGCTGCTCACGCTGATGTGGTCAGCGCTGCTCCTTGGTGAAGTCGTCACCTGGCCGACTATTGCTGCCGCATGTGTCGTGATCGGCTGCGTGGTGTGGGCCCAACGCAGCCGGGGCATCATCACCCTTGCGCCGGAGGAGTAGCGCGCGGGCAGACCTCGCTCGCTTGGTTGCTCGCTGCTGGGAGAGGATGAGCCAGTGTCCAACCGTCTCGCGAGCGCGACCAGCCCGTATTTGCTCCAGCACGCCGACAATCCCGTCGACTGGTGGGAATGGGGCGACGATGCGTTCGCTGAGGCTCGGTGCCGCGATGTTCCGCTCTTCATCTCGGTGGGGTACTCGGCCTGTCACTGGTGTCACGTGATGGCGCACGAATCGTTCGAGGACGAAGCGATCGCTGACTACTTACGCGAGAACTTCGTATCGGTGAAGGTCGACCGAGAGGAGCGCCCCGACGTCGACGCCGTCTACATGACAGCGACTCAGGCCCTCACTGGTCACGGTGGTTGGCCGATGACCGTGTTTGTGACCCCCGATGGTGAGCCGTTCTACGCTGGCACCTATTTCCCGCCGACACCGCATCACAACCTTCCCTCATTCGGTCAGTTGATCGAGGCGGTGCACGGCACCTGGACAGCTGATCCAGAGCGAGTGCGTGAGGCTGCAGGTCGCATCACGTCATCGTTGGCTGAGCGGCAGATGGCCGTGGACGATGCCGAGATGAGCACGGCGGCGGTCACCGATGCGGTGAAGGCGGGCGTCGATTCGCTGGCCTCGTCGTATGACTACGTGCGCGGCGGATTTGGCGGTGCACCGAAGTTCCCGCCGTCGATGGTTCTGGAGTTCCTGCTTCGCGCGCATGCGCTCTCAGGTGACCCTCGTGCACGAGCGATGGTCGAGGGTACGTGCGCAGCAATGGCCCGAGGTGGCATGTACGACCAACTCGCGGGCGGCTTCGCTCGGTACTCCGTTGACGCTGACTGGGTCGTGCCGCACTTCGAGAAGATGCTCTACGACAACGCACTACTTCTTCGTGTCTACGCGCACTGGTGGCGTGCTACAGGCGATCCGCTGGCAGCGCGGATTGTCGAGGAGACAGCTGGATTCCTGTTGAGCGACATGCGATCTGCGGAGGGTGGCTTTATATCGGCACTCGATGCTGACACCGAAGGCGTCGAAGGCAAGGCTTATGCGTGGACACCGCAACAGTTGATCGAGGTTCTTGGCGACTCGGATGGTCAGTGGGCAGCGGCGCTGTTCGAGGTAACGGAGTCAGGGACGTTCGAACATGGATTGTCGGTGTTGCAACTCCGTACGGATCCGCAGGACGTCGACCGATGGCTTTTGGTTCGCGACGGCTTGCTGCAGGCGCGTGCGAATCGAGCGCAGCCCGGGCGCGACGACAAGATCGTTGCGGCCTGGAATGGCCTCGCGATCGCGGCGCTGGCCGAGGCCGGTGCGCTCTTTGAACGTCCTGAGTGGATCACGGCTGCGGTCGAGTCGGCGCAGTTGTTGGTATCAGTGCACATGACTCCGCAGGGTCGGTTGCGCCGAGTGTCACGCGACGGTGCGGTGGGTGTGCACGCTGGCGTGCTTGACGACCACGCATGCGTGGCCGAGGCGTTCGACGTCCTGTACCAGGTGACGGGTGAGCCGTTCTGGCTCGAGCGCGCCGAGGGATTACTCGAGATCATCCTTGAGCACTTCGGTCTCGACGACACTGGCGGATTCTTCGATACCGCCGATGACGCTGAGCAGTTGGTGCTTCGTCCGCGCGATCCCAGCGATAACGCCAGCCCGTCGGGTTGGTCGGCCGCTGCAAGCGCGTTGCTGATGCACTCGGCGCTGACCGATGACAGGCGCTACCGCGAGGCCGCCGAGGCAAGCCTGGCGCCACTCGTCTCGTTGGGCGCGCGTCATGCCCGTTTCGCCGGCTGGGGGATGGCCACCGCAGTGGCCTGGCTCGACGGCCCACGCGAGGTCGCCATCCTCACCCCTGACCCTGCCTCGTCCTTGCCCACCCCTGACCCTGCCTCGTCCTTACCCACCCCTGACCCTGCCTCGTCCTTACCCACCCCTGACCCTGCCTCGTCCTTACCCACCCCTGACCCTGCCTCGTCCTTACCCACC
>CAIXFH010000195.1 GCA_903918645.1 uncultured Actinomycetes bacterium
CCAGCCTGCTCAAGCCAACTGACGCCACCGCGCTTGAGCGCAGCACGAATACCGTTGACGTTCGCGGTGACAACGGTGGCCATGTGATCTCCGAGCAGTAGAAGTGCCGACCGCCTTGTAGGCCGACGGCTAGTCCGACTGGGGCTGCGAACGCTTACGAATTGCTACCAGAGCCAGGCTCAGCCCGCCTAGGAACATCCCAGCAGCCCACAAGATCCACATAAGTTCTGTGCCCAGCTCGCCCGCTCCAGCAGGATCGGAGATCCCTGGAATATTACACACACCAACCATGGCCGCACCGGCGATGCCCAGCACCACTGCAGCTCGTCCGAGACGTGCCGACAAGTGAGCGATATGGGCAACGATCCCGAGCGCAATCAGGATCGGTCCGACGGTGCCCAGGATAAAAATGAGTCGCGCATTGAGTCCGCCACCACCGATGAGGCCAAAGAAACTGATGGCCTGCAAAAGGGAACCCAACGCAGCCGTCCCCAAACTCAGGAACGAAGCGTGGATGATGGGCGCGCAGCCACAGCCGATTTGGCACGGCGGGTACGCCCTGGCTCCCGCAGCCAGAAGTTCGGCTTCCTTCGCCAGGGCGGTCAATCCCAGACTCACCGCTGCGAGAAGAAAGCTCGCACCCCACCAGGAGTTAGCCCAGTTGGCCCACCCCGGCTCCGAAATCAATGCAGGATCCACCGCATAGGGGATGAAGACACACGGGTATGCCACGGCCGCGAGGATTCCCGACACGACCGCAGGGTTGCCGATTCGATTGGACCGATTCCTACCTGCGAGGTAGCGGATGTGAACGATGAGCGCGACAGCCAGAAGCACGCCTCCGACCGTCTGAACAACGTAACCAACCCGGCCCGATGAGCCTGGTGAGATGAACCCACCGATGGCCAGCAGGAGCAACGCCAATGATCCGCATGCCAAGGTTGAGAACTTCGCATGGATCGTGGGGCTCTGAAAATCGGTTCGAACGTCACTTTGGGTCACGGGAATTCTCCTGACCTGTCCCCGTTTAGCGTGCCAATTGCTCGGTAAGCCGGGGGTTGTTGATGTTCACTGTAGTGCGAACTGCTCGGGCTTCGATAGCCCCGAGAGGGCGCCACTTCGCGACCAATTCGCAGTCACGTACGCGAAGCCCTCGATAGGCGACGCTTGATCGACCCCCGGTCAGGCCATCGCAGCGCGAAGGTTGGCATCAATCGCGTCGAGGAAGTCCTCAGTTGTGAGCCAGGGAGCATCGTCACTGATCAACAGCGCGAGGTCCTTGGTCATCTGGCCGGACTCAACAGTCTCGATGCACACGCGTTCCAAGGTGTGCGCGAAATCGGTGACCGCGGGCGTGCCATCAAGGTTGCCGCGAAAGGCGAGGCCCTGAGTCCAAGCGAAGATCGACGCACTCGGGTTGGTTGAGGTCGGCTTGCCCTGCTGATGCATGCGGTAGTGACGTGTCACCGTGCCATGGGCTGCCTCGGCTTCGACTGTCTGACCATCGGGCGTGAACAGCACGGAGGTCATCAGGCCCAGCGAGCCAAAGCCCTGGGCGACGGTGTCGCTCTGCACATCGCCGTCGTAGTTCTTGCACGCCCACACGTAGCCGCCCTCCCACTTGAGCGCCGACGCAACCATGTCGTCGATCAGTCGGTGCTCGTACGTGATGCCTGCTGCGTCGAAGTCAGCCTTGAACTCGGCTTCGAAGACCTCGGCGAAGATGTCCTTGAAGCGGCCGTCGTAGGCCTTGAGAATCGTGTTCTTGGTCGACAAGTACACGGGGTAATTCCGCGAGAGGCCGTAACGCAACGATGCGCGAGCGAAGTCCCTGATCGAGTCGTCAAGGTTGTACATCGCCATGGCGACTCCGCCACCGGGGAAGTCAAAAACGTTCATTTCAATTGGTGCGCTGCCATCGGCGGGAGTGAAGGTCATGGTCAACGTGCCCTCACCCGGGATCACGAGGTCAGTGGCGCGATATTGGTCGCCGAAAGCGTGACGGCCAACCACAATCGGCTTAGTCCAGCCCGGCACCAAGCGAGGCACATTGCTCATGATGATCGGCTCGCGAAAGATCACACCGCCCAAGATGTTTCGGATGGTGCCGTTGGGCGACTTCCACATCTTCTTTAGGCCGAACTCTTCAACCCGTGCCTCGTCGGGGGTGATGGTCGCGCACTTCACGCCGACACCGTGCTGCTTGATCGCGTACGCGGCATCGATGGTCACCTGATCATCGGTGGCGTCGCGGTTCTCGATCGACAAGTCGTAGTAGGCGAGGTCGACCTCGAGGTAGGGCAGGATCAACTTGTCCTTGATGAACTGCCAGATGATCCGAGTCATTTCATCGCCGTCGAGTTCGACCACAGGGTTAACGACCTTGATCTTGGACACGGACTTCTCCTCGCTCGTGATGTGCAGTAGACGACGTGCAGCCCAAAGGCCGGGCTAGATGAGGCCGAGCTCGCGAACGGCGTCGCGTTCCTCGATGAGTTCATTCACAGATGCATCGATCCGAGCGCGTGAGAATGCATCGATCTCAAGGCCCTGGACGATCTGCCAATCGCGGCCGGTCGAAGTGACAGGGAACGAGGACACTAGTCCCTCTGGGACACCATACGAACCGTCGGAGACGATCGCGGCCGAGGTCCAGTCGCCCTCTGGCGTTCCGTTGACCCACGAGTACACGTGATCGATGGCCGCGTTCGCCGCCGAGGCAGCAGAGGATGCGCCACGTGCCTCGATGATGGCCGCGCCGCGCTTGGCAACTGTGGGGATGAAGGTGTCGGCGATCCAAGCCTGATCTCCCACGGCCTCGACGGCGCTGCGTCCGGCGATCTGCGCATGGAAGATGTCCGGATACTGAGTGGCCGAGTGGTTGCCCCAGATCGTGAGCCGGTGGATGTCGCTCACGGCTGCGCCGGTCTTCTTGGACAACTGAGAGATCGCGCGGTTGTGGTCGAGTCGGGTCATCGCCGTGAATCGGCTAGCCGGAACATCTGGCGCATGCGATGCCGCGATGAGCGCATTGGTGTTGGCGGGGTTTCCGACAACGAGGACCCGGACGTCATCTGCCGCACCCGCATTAATCGCCTCGCCCTGTGGCTTGAAGATGCCGCCGTTGGCCGAAAGCAGATCGCCACGTTCCATCCCCGCGGTGCGCGGGCGCGCCCCAACCAAGAGCGCGATGTTGACGCCATCAAACGCGGTACGTGCATCGTCGGTGATGTCGATGCCGGCGAGCAGGGGGAACGCGCAGTCGTCGAGTTCCATCGCGGTGCCCTGAGCTGCGGTCAACGCTGGCGTGATCTCAAGCAAGCGCAACCGAACAGGTACATCCGGCCCGAGCAGGTGGCCCGACGCGATTCGAAAGAGCAGGGCATAACCGATCTGTCCGGCCGCGCCGGTGACCGTGACATTGACGGGGTTACGGGCCACAGCGCTCTCCTTGTCAAGGCAGGTGTCGACGGAAACGTGGTCCACGTCGACGATATCTCGTCATCAAGACATCTACCGGAAGGTTATCGGACCCAGGTTAGTTGCTCGGGGGCGGGACCCAGAGCGAAAGCACCGTGGTAGCCACCGCTAGAACGATCAGCACGAGCAGATCCACTCGCTTAGTGCGGACAGCAAGCAATCCTGCGTCCTGGTTGGACAGCATCAGTCGAAGGAACACAGCCAAGGTGATCGCAAAGGCGATCACGATGGCGCCACGACGGAAGTGGTGACTAGCAACCACGCCCAGACCGAGTACGACCAGCGATAAAACGACGGTGATCGGCCACTCTTGGCGCAGCCGACTCACCACGGTCGATCAGCTCAGGCCTGCGGAACGCTCGGCAGACTCGACGACGTTGAGCAACAGCATCGCTCGAGTCATCGGACCAGTACCGCCAGGCATTGGCGCAACGTGACCGGCGACCTCCATGACGTCGGGGTGGACGTCACCAACGAGACCAGCATCGGTACGCGTGATGCCGACATCAAGAACAGCTGCGCCGGGCTTGACCAAATCAGGTGTGATCAGGTGCGCGACTCCAGCGGCAGCAACGATGATGTCAGCGCGCCTGGTGTGCTCACCCAAATCGCGTGTTCCCGTGTGGCACAAGGTAACTGTGGCATTCTCAGAACGACGAGTCAGCAGCAGGCCGAGCGGACGGCCGACCGTGACTCCACGTCCGACGACGGTGACCTCGGCCCCGGCGATCGGGACGTCGTAACGACGAAGCAACTCAACGATGCCGCGCGGGGTGCATGGCAGGGCGGCAGGAATATTGAGAACGAGGCGGCCGAGGTTGGTGGGGTGAAGGCCGTCGGTGTCTTTGTCAGGATCAATGAGTTCGAGTGCGCGGCTCTCGTCGAGCCCCTTGGGAAGCGGCAACTGCACTATGTATCCGGTGCAGGTCGGGTCGGCGTTGAGCACTCGGATGGCTTCATCAACCTGCGCCTGGGTCGCATCGGCGGGGAGATCGACACGAATCGAGGCGATGCCTACCTCGGCGCAGTCGCGGTGCTTGCCGCCGACATAGGACTGGCTGCCGGGATCAGCGCCAACCAACACAGTGCCAAGGCCGGGAAAGATCCCGAGCTCCTTGAGCTTGATCACGCGCGCGGCCAGCTCGGCCTTGATCGCGCTTGCAGTAGCTTTCCCGTCCAGAATGGTTGCAGTCACGGCGGAATCCTCTCACGATCGGCGCGGGCCGCTGACCAAGGGCGCGAGTCATTCCAGCCAGGCGCCTCGAAGTGCTACCGACGCCAAGCCGCGAAGGATAACGTCGCCAGCGTCAGCACGATTCCTGCGATCAGGCGCCCATCAACCAAGGTGCCGGGGCTGGGCAGGGCAAGGTCAAGGGCAAGTGAGCCGAGCAGTGACCCGCAGATGCTGTACAAGCTAAACATCAGCAACCCAAGGGTGCGAACGACATAAGCCGCGACGACCACGAAGAAGACCCCGATCAGTCCGCTGGTCCATACCACCGGTTCCGACCAGGGACTCGGTGGAAGCACCGCATGTACGACGCCGCCGAGTTCAAGTGCGGTCAGGGTCACGATTAACGCGACATAGCCCACGGAGAAGTTGACGATTGCGGCAACCACGGGGTCGCCCATCCGCACCGAGACTTGGCCGTTGACCGCCTGTTGCACCGTGCTCCCTGCGCCCGCGACCAACGTCAGCAGCACCGCACCGACAGCAAAGTTCTGCGCGCTGAGCCGGCCCGAGACGGCAAGCAGCACCGCCAACGTCGTACCAATCGCAGCGCCAACACGCACTCTGGTCACTGGGCGAAGGCCACCCGGGCCGATCCCGAATCGGTCAACCACAAGTGAGGAAGCAGTGGTACTTGCGACGAGGACCACGCTGAACAGTGCAACGCCAAGTAGTGGAACGGCTAAGCCCTGAACGCTGACGAATGTTGCCCCGCCTAGCCCGCCGAGCAACTGCCACCACTGAATGGAATGGTGTTTGCGCTGCCGTGCTCGCCGGGTAACACCAGGGTCGCCGCCGCGGCGGAATGCAGAGTGCACAAGGTCAGGGAGATCGTGACGCACCCGCAACCTAGTCGCAGGTCGAACAGCCACGATCAGGCCGAGAGTGAGCAGCGAAATGCTGAAGGCGACGATCGCCGCGGCGATACTGCTGCCCATCCGCAGGCTCATCTCGCCGCTTACCCGGCCTTGCACCGCAACAGCGATCCCCGCGGCCAACGCGAGCAAGGCCCCGATCTCAGCGCGACGCCGGTCTACGTGCGCAACGTGCTCTGCCGATGACGCGGAATCAGGCACAGTGACCGGTTCGCTTTCCTAGCGCGGAGAGAGCGTGCAGGAGGTGATCCACACCCTGCAGCCTATGAGCCGAGCAAACACGAAAAACTGGCGGTCGGGATTAGCGCCCGAACGTCGATGACTTCCCGCAAAAGGTCTGGCGAAATCTAGGCGCGAAAAACTGGGCGCGGGAACTCAGCGCCGGAGATCAGGGGAATGACTCAGTGGAAGAAGTGGCGAGTGCCGGTGAAGTACATCGTGACTCCGGACGCGATCGCGGCAGCGAGCACTTCGTCATCGCGCACCGATCCGCCCGGCGACACAACCGCGCGCACACCGGCCTCAGTGAGCACCTCAAGGCCATCAGGGAACGGGAAGAACGCATCAGACGCTGCGACCGCTCCGCGGCTGCGACCATCGCCAGCGCGCGCCACTGCCAAACGCGCGGAATCGACCCGATTAACCTGGCCCATTCCCACTCCGACGGTCGCGCCGTTATGTGCGAGAACGATCGCGTTGGACTTGACCGCCCGCACGGCACGCCACGCGAAGTTCAGATCACGAAGCGTGGCCTCGTCAGCGGGATCGCCGCACGCGAGGGTCCATGCACTGGGATCGTCGCCTGGCGCATCGATCTTGTCGGTTGACTGAAGCAAGATGCCACCTGAAATCGGACGGATTTCGACCCCACCGAGGCCCGGCACATCGCCTGCCACAAGGAGCCGCAGGCTAGGCTTCTGACTCAGAATCGCCAGCGCTTCCTCGTCGAATCCAGGCGCCACGATCACCTCGGTGAAGATCTCGGCAACCTGCCGCGCGAACTGCTCGGTCACTCGCCGGTTCGTGGCAATGACGCCACCGAATGCCGAAACCGGGTCAGTGTCATGGGCTTTGCGGTGTGCCTCAGCAATGTCAGCACCGATCGCGATTCCACACGGGTTTGCATGCTTGATGATTGCGACAGCCGGCTCGGCGTGATCATAGGCCGCGCGCCTAGCTGCATCGGCGTCTACAAAGTTGTTATACGACATCTCCTTGCCGTGCAATTGCTCGGCCTGCGCAAGGCCCGGGGTCGGGGCATTAACCGTGACGTAGAGTGCTGCCCGCTGAAGCGGGTTCTCGCCGTACCGCAGGACATCCGCGCGCTCCCAAGTGGCTCCGATCCAGCCAGGAAAACCAGTGCCAGAGTCAGTGGGAGATAAGACGTTTCCCATCCACGACGCAACGGCAACATCGTAGGAAGCCGTGTGGATGAAGGCTTCTGCGGCGAGTGACTGACGTTGCTGGAGAGAGAATCCGCCTGCTGCAAGTGCGTCGACGACATCGCCATAGCGGTTTGGGGAGGTAACGACGGCGACACTCGGGTGGTTCTTGGCTGCAGCTCGCACCATCGAAGGTCCACCGATGTCGATCTGCTCGATGCACTCATCCGAGCTGGCGCCCGAGGCGACAGTGGAGGCGAATGGATAAAGGTTGACCACCACGAGATCGAAGGGCTCAATCCCTAAGTCAACGAGTTGCTGGACGTGTTCGGGCAGACGTAGATCGGCGAGAATCCCGGCGTGGACACGCGGGTGCAGGGTCTTAACCCGACCATCGAGGCACTCAGGAAAGCCGGTGAGCTCGGCAACCTGGGTGACCGGCACTCCAAGTGCGGCAATGCGTCCCGCAGTGGAACCCGTGGATACGATCTCGACGCCAGCCGCATGCAGTGCCCGTGCCAAATCGTCGAGACCGGTCTTGTCGTATACCGACACAAGTGCCCGTCGAATTGTTTTGGTGCTCATGGGATCAAAGCCTTTCGACCGCTCACTACCAGGCCACGCGCTGCGACAGCAGCGATGGTGCCGACAAGTAACGAGCGCTCGACTGTCTTGATCCGCTCGTGCAGGGTTTCCTCGTCGTCAGTGGGCTCGACGTGCACTGGGGCTTGGGCGATGATCGGCCCGGTGTCGACACCGGAGTCGACTAGGTGCACTGTGCAACCGGTTACCTTGACGCCGTATGCGAGGGCATCTCGCACACCGTGCGCCCCGGGGAAGGCTGGCAGCAAAGCCGGGTGGGTGTTCAAAATGCGCTGCGGAAACCTTGAGATCACCTCGGCCCCAAGGATTCGCATGAAACCTGCGCAGAGGACCCAGTCGGGACTGTGACCTGCGATCTCATCGGCAAGGGCAGAGTCCCACTCGGATCGATCGGTGAAGTCCTGCGCCGAGAGTACGAACGTAGGTACCCCCGCGGCGTTCGCCCTGGCTAGACCACCAGCGTCAGCGATGTCGGCGCCGACGGCCACGATCTCCGCTGGAAATCCTGGATCGGCGGATGCGTCAAGCAGGGAACCAAGCAAAGTTCCGACACCCGAGACCAGGACAACGAGTCGCGCTCGGCCACCGGATCGAACGGAAGTATCGGACACCGAGAGCCCTTCGTGGAGAGTGACGATGCACCGATCCTAGGGCTACTCGGACTCCTCGTCGCGAAGGGGCATCGCCGCCAAGAGGAAACGAATCGCCGACCACAACGTAGCGCCAGCCATGACGAGCGCGGTGACTGCCAGCCCCGTCGGAACCGGCGACGGTCCGATGATCGCAAGACGATCAGACCCCAACGATCCCCCCGACAACGCCGCTAACGCGGCAACCGCTGCTCCCACCATCAGGGCGCCCGCTGCCAGAGTCAGGAGTTCGTCAGCAAGGGTGACCGGCTCATTGTCTGGTCGCCTACGGCGCAAGACGATGGACGAAACGACGCCAGCGACCACCGGCAACAGAAGCAGTAGTGGGGCCAGCGCTGGAGCGTCGGAAGGTAGCGCGCCCAGAACTGGGAACGCTGGGAGCATCGTGCCGTTAACGGTGAACGCACTGACACTCGCACTCGCACCAACCACGATGCCAGGTCCAGCGACATAGGCCAGTACCCAGATGAGCAGATTCGGCAGGTAAGCCAGCGTAAACACCAACAAACTGAAGGCTTCCCAGGCGCCCGGAGCCATAGCCTGACCCATGCTGACCACGGTCGACCAGTTCAATAACAGCGAGAGCGCAGCCACGAGTGCCGCGCATGCGAGCAACGTTGCCCCGGCCGCGAACGACACGAGAATGGATTCGCGCGCATTCTCTGGAAGCCATGCGCGAAAACGCTGTGCAAGCCCCGACTCGCGCAGGGTGCCCGACAGCAGTCCGCTGGCGCCCAAGGCCAAGCCACCAGCAAGTGCGGGCAGGCCAGAAACAGTGGCGCCGGAGATTGCCGCCAAAGACGCCACCCCGAAAGCGATCACCGCGTAGGCCGCCGCACCCGCGACCACGATGATCGCGACATCACCCACTGCGCTTGCTGATGTGATCCGCGCGGCCCAACGTCCAGCGATATGCAACAGGGTGAATGGGATCGCCAGAAGGGCGAGTGGCAACAACGTAACCGACGCGGTGGCCGTGGTGACTCCCGCGTGATGAGCCACAAGCCACATCACGCCAGCCGCCTGCAACGGCACGCCGACGCCATCTTCAACCCGACCGCTCGTGGCCCAAGCCAGCAGCACAATCAGGCCAATACCGACAAGGCCACAGACAGCAGCCCAGGCGGCCGCGACTACCGCAGCGATGGGCGCAGAACTGAGGATGTCCATTCCGCGCGTGCCGTATGGACGAGCGGGCGACGTCGATGCACTCAGCGCATCAGGGCGCTCGATGGTCGACGTCATTTACCGATGCTCGCATCTCACAGGGCCGATCATGCGACAGCGACACGGCCAGAAGTGCTCGCACCGCGACGAGTTACCCCGTTGGCGTACTGGAGAGGTCGCGTCAGACCTGAAGGCTGGTGATGATGTCGCGCATCAAACGAGCGGTCTCGCTTGGCGTCTTGCCGACCTTGACCCCAACTGCCTCAAGGGCTTCCCGCTTCGCTGCGGCGGTACCTGACGAGCCAGACACGATCGCACCAGCATGACCCATGGTCTTGCCTTCAGGCGCAGTGAAGCCGGCCACGTAACCAACAACCGGCTTGGTGACATGCGCCGCGATGTAGGCGGCCGCGCGCTCTTCTGCATCGCCACCGATCTCGCCGATCATCACGATCGCGTCGGTGTCAGGATCTGCCTCGAATGCGGCTAGGCAGTCGATATGCGTGGTGCCGATCACGGGATCGCCACCGATGCCAACAGCCGACGAGAAACCAAGGTCGCTGAGCTCGTTCATCATCTGGTAGGTGAGCGTGCCCGACTTGCTGACCAAGCCGATCCGGCCCGCCACCGTGATGCTGCCGGGGATGATGCCAGCGTTGGACTTTCCGGGACTGATCACGCCGGGGCAGTTCGGCCCGATGATGCGGCTTGTGCCCTTGCGCTGCGAGTACGCATAGAAATCGGCAGAGTCGTGCACCGGAACGCCCTCAGTGATGATGATGATCAACGGCACGAGTGCATCGATCGCCTCATACACCGCTGACTTGGTAAACCGGGGCGGCACGAAGATCACCGAAACGTCAGCGCCAGTGGCGATGACTGCTTCGCCGACGGAATTGAAGACGGGGATCTGCTGACCCTCGATCTCAACAATCTGCCCACCCTTGCCAGGCGTGACACCGGCAACGATGTTGGTGCCATCGGCAACCATGTGACGGGTGTGCTTCCCGCCTTCGGATCCGGTGATGCCCTGGATGAGCACCTTTGAGTTCTCAGTGAGGAAAATTGCCATGGTGTGTCAGGCCCCCTGCGCCGCGAGTTCGGCCACGCGACGCGCGGCACCATCCATCGTTTCTACGATCTCAACTAGCGGGTTCCTTGCATCTCGCAAGATCTGCCGGCCCAAGTCCGCATTGTTGCCGTTGAGGCGCACGACGAGCGGCATCGTGACCGCTTTACCTTGGCCAGCAAGCATTTCCAACGCCTGCAGGATCCCGTTAGCGACTGCGTCACACGCCGTTATCCCGCCGAACACGTTGACGAGTACTGCCTTGACCTCGTCGTCGGACAAGATGATTTCGAGACCATCAGCCATGACCTGCGCCGACGCGCCGCCGCCGATGTCGAGGAAGTTCGCAGGCCGCTGACCACCGAACTCCTCACCCGCATAAGCAACCACGTCAAGGGTGCTCATCACTAGACCGGCACCATTGCCAATGATTCCGACCGACCCTGACAGCTTCACGTAGTTGAGGCCCTTAGCCGCGGCCGCGACCTCGAGCGGATCGACCTCGGTGGTGTCTTCCAGCAGTACATGCTCAGGGTGACGGAAGGTCGCATTCGCATCAAGGGTGACCTTGCCATCGAGTGCGAGCACCTCGCCACTGGTGGTCTTTGCAAGCGGGTTGACCTCGACCAAGGTTGCGTCTTCCTTGACGAAGACATCCCACAACTTCTCGAGGACGTTGATGACCTGATCACGCACTGAGTCATCGAAGCCGGCAGCATCGACGATTTCCTCAGCCTTAGCTCGGTCGACACCGGTGATCGCATCGACCACAACCTTTGCCAAGGCTTCCGGCCGCTCGACGGCGAGTTGTTCGATCTCCACGCCGCCGTCCTTGCTCGCCATGGCCAGGAAGGTTCGGTTCGAACGGTCGAGCAGAAACGAGACGTAGTACTCCTCGGAGATGTCAGCCGCAGCCGTCACCAACACCTGATGAACGGTCAGCCCCTTGATCTCCAGGCCGAGGATGTCCTTGGCGCGGGCGCCAGCTTCCTCAGGGGTGAGTGCAAGCTTGACTCCACCGGCCTTACCTCGTCCGCCTGCCTTGACCTGAGCCTTAACGACGACCACGCCGCCAATCTCGGTGGCCGCATCTTCCGCGTGCTGCGGAGTACGAACCACAAGGCCAGCCTGGGTAGGTACGCCGTGCTTGGCGAACAGTTCCTTGGCTTGGTACTCGTACAGATCCACCGGGGTTGTCCTGACTGGTCGGGGGCATCGTGCAGCACGTGCTGAGAGCAAAGTCTTGTCAGCGAAGGACTGGCGTGGCGAAACAGCAACGCCATCCAACGTGATCTTTCGCCGAGCCTAGCGACGTGAACCTGTGACACATACCGAGCGAGTCTTCTCAGGCGGTCAATGCGACGGGGATCACACCGACTGGAGGCAGTCACCTGGTAGGCCAGGCTCCCGCTCAGGCAGGAGCGCCAACCCGCTGAATCACCCAGTCAACGATCGACGCGGTAGTAGCACCTGGTGTGAAGATGCGAGCCACACCAAGCTGCTCAAGTTCAGGAATGTCAGCCTCGGGGATGATCCCGCCGCCAAAGACCACGATGTCACTAGCGTCCTTCGCGGCCAACTGCTCTAGCACTGCTGCGAACAACGTCATGTGCGCGCCGGAAAGCACCAGAGACCAATGACATCGGCATCTTCCTGAATTGCTGTCTCGACTATCTGCTCCGGCGTCTGGTGCAGTCCGGTGTAGACAACCTCGATGCCCGCGTCGCGCAACGCTCGCGCGACGACCTTGGCGCCACGATCGTGACCGTCGAGTCCCGGCTTGGCCACCACGACACGAATCGGTGTCCCTGCTGACGTGCGGGGCTGGGCGCCGGTGCCGGTCATCAGTACCTCCATGTCATGAGCATGCCTTCGCGCTTGCTCCCTGAAGGCTACCCAGAGGTTCTCCTGCGACTCGAATCGGCTGCCCCGACCACCTCGCTCGTCGCGGCCTCGAGCCCAAGCAATCCTGGCAAAAGGCTGGCGGCCGCGCCGCAGTTCCGAGAGGGTGTGCGGATGCCCCCCACGTTCGACCTAAATCGTCACCGCGACGCGGTTGTGATGATCGTCGCAACGCTCGTGGTGGCCGGGCTTGCAGTTCAACACTCAGCGACGGTCAGTGCTACGGCAGCATCAACACCAACAATCGCGCAGACCCATCTCGAAACCGCACCCAGCCCGGCGCGGCGACTCGCTTCGGCCAGCCGTGGCGTTGAACGCACCTGGGTAGCCCCGATTGATAACTACGTCATCTCCGCAATCTTCGGTCAGCGCGGAAAGCACTGGGCCACAAGGCATACGGGGCTCGATTTCGTCGCGTCTTGGGGCACACCCGTGCGGGCTGTCACCAACGGGCGAGTGGTGAAGGTGGCGCGACACCCGGGGTATGGCAACGTCGTGGTTCTGGAGACCGAGCCAGGAGTAACGGTCTGGTACTGCCACTTGTCGAAGGTGTTGGTCAAGGGCGGACTCGTGACTGCCGGCACGATCCTTGGCCGGGTTGGCGCGTCCGGCAACGCGACGGGGGCCCACCTACATCTCGAGGTACGGGTGTATGACCGCCCGACCGACCCGCAGACCTACCTGTTCGGCCCTCGCCAAGGAATGCCCGGACAGCCGCCATCGTGGCTGCCTGCCGTGCCAGTGACAACCGTCGCAAACCTGCCGCCTGCCCGCTGACCCGAACCCGCTGACCCGAACCAAGCCGGCCCATGGCCGTATCGCTGCGTTACAACTTCTCGACCGGTGCGTAGCGAAGCAGCAACCTCTTGGTGCCATCGGCGCCGAAATCAATGGTGGCCTCGGCCTTATCTCCCATACCGCTGGTCGACACAACCGTGCCCAGGCCGAACTTGTCGTGGGTAACCCGATCGCCGGCCGTGACGGACACGACCTCGCGATTGCCAGGGCTTCTCGCACCGAACCTTGCGGCACTGGCCACAAGAGATGGAGCCGCACCAAAACCACCCGCCGAGGGCGAGCGGCCCGAGTCAACCGGATCCTCACGATTCCAGGTGACAAGTTCGGCCGGAACTTCGTCGAGGAATCGGCTTGGTGGGTTGTAAGACGGTGCACCCCAGGCGGATCGGACGATTGCCCGCGTGATGTAGAGCCGCTGCCGGGCGCGCGTAATCCCGACGTAGGCGAGCCGACGTTCCTCTTCGAGCTCGCGCGGGTCTCCGAGAGAACGCATGTGCGGGAATACGCCGTCTTCCATGCCGGTCAAGAAAACGACTGGAAACTCAAGGCCTTTCGCGGTGTGCAGGGTCATCAGCGTGACCACGCCACCATGCTCGACGGCATCAGGTATCTGATCAGAGTCGGCGACAAGGGAGACCCGCTCGAGGAAGTCGGTGAGGGTGCCTTCGGGTCGATCAGTCTCGAACTCGCGTGCCACTGACTCAAGCTCGGCAAGGTTCTCGACGCGAGTCTCGTCCTGCGGATCGGTACTTGCTGCAAGTTCGGCAACATAGCCGGTCTGTTCCAACACCGCTTGCAGCACAGTGGCTGGCCCTGATCCGGCTTCAACCAAGGTGCGTAGATCGTTCATCAGTTGCGCGAAGGCCTGCACCTGGGTCAGCGATCGCGTAGCCATCGCCGGTGCCTCGTCGGCGCGCTGCATCGCCGCTCCGAACGGGATCCGTTCGCGTTGCGCGAGGACCTCGATCGAGGCTTCGGCACGTTCACCGATTCCGCGGCGAGGGGTGTTCAGGATTCTGCGCAGCGAAATGTCATCGTCAGGGTTAGCCAGCGCCCGTAGGTAGGCGATCGCGTCGCGGATTTCCTTGCGCTCGTAAAAGCGCACGCCCCCAACAACCTTGTACGGCATGCCAACGCGGATGAACACCTCTTCGAGGGATCGCGACTGAGCATTGGTGCGATAGAAGACTGCGATGTCGCGAGCGGGGACATTGTCTTCATCGGAGAGTCGATCGATTTCTCCGGCGACGAAGGCAGCTTCGTCATGCTCGTTGTCAGCGACATAGCCGATGATGCGCTCGCCGTCACCGGCATCGGTCCAGAGTCGCTTGGCACGCCTCGACGTGTTGCGCGTGATGACCGCATTCGCTGCACTGAGGATGGTCTGAGTCGATCGATAGTTCTGCTCGAGCAAGATGGTCGACGAGTTGGAGTAGTCCCGCTCGAACTCCTCGATGTTGCGAATGGTGGCGCCACGGAACGCATAGATGCTCTGATCGGCATCACCCACCACACAGAGTTCGGCGGGCGGCACACCGTCGGCTCCCCTGCCGACGAGCTCGTTGACCAGCACGTACTGCGCATGGTTGGTGTCCTGGTACTCGTCGACAAGGACGTGCCGAAACCGGCGGTGATAGTGCTCGGCGACATCCGGGAACAACTGCAACAGCGCGACCGTGGATGAGATGAGGTCATCGAAGTCGAAGGCACTAGCCCGCCTGAGTCGACGTTGGTATTCGGTGTACGCCTCCGCGAGGGTCTTCTCCTGGTGGTTACTCGCTCGCGCCGTGAAGGTCTCATGATCGATCAGCTCGTTCTTCAAGTTCGACACCTGGGCACTGAACGCACGCGGCGGATAGCGCTTTGGGTCAAGATCGAGATCGCGGCACACCAGGGTCATCAGCCGCTGCGAATCGGTGGAGTCGTAGATCGAGAACGAGGTCGACATCCCAAGTCGCCCAGCTTCTTTACGCAGGATGCGCACGCAGGCCGAGTGGAAAGTGGAGACCCACATCGCCCGCGCACGCGTGCCGACGAGCTCGACTACCCGCTCGCGCATCTCACCGGCAGCCTTGTTGGTGAAGGTGATGGCCAAGATTTCGCCAGGACGCGCATCTTCGGTGGCGAGCAGGTGAGCGATGCGTCGGGTCAGAACACGGGTCTTGCCCGAACCAGCCCCCGCGACGATCAGGAGGGGACCGCCTCGATGCTCCACCGCAGCCCGCTGCGAAGGGTTGAGATCAGCCACGAGCGCGGCACGATCCGCCCCGACACCCACGTGGGGCACCGGTTCGGGACTGGGCAGACCGAGGTGGTCGAAAAGGGTGGACATCGCTTCGCAGTCTAGGCGCGAGCGAGGACAGCAGCCCTACCGACGTGGTGTCACACAGGCCCGCGGCCAGCCCGACTAAGACACATAGCCGAGCAGACGCAGGGTGATGCCGGTCCCTATCGACGCCGTGCCAATCGACGCAATCCCATCCGCGTCGAGCGGGATGAGGACGAGGTCGTGCGCCCATGCACGAGCACGGAACGAGACCCCTGCAACAGTTCCACTCGAAGTGACGTTCACCGTGCCGTATGTCGAGCCCCCATAAGCGCTCATTGAGGCGAGCACAGCCGTCGCGCCTGCGGGCACCCCGAGAACGCCGGACAGCGTGACTGGTCGAGCAGCTGCCGTCGTCACCAAGCCAGGCAGCCCAATCCCCTTCGCAGTATCGACAGCCACAACGGGAGCACCGAAAATCGTGAGCCGCCGGCCCGAAGCGGCAGTCGACAGCCACCCCTGCGCCGAAATGACCGGGGCGACGGGTGAAGTCCCTGAGTTGCGCAGGGTGATCGTGCCATCGGCCGTGGGCACCAGCAGGTGCACCGAACGAGCCGCGAGCGGGCTAGACGCGACGGATCCGATCAGCGTGTTCGTCGGCCCCGACAAGACTTGAATCGTTGACGCCGCACCAGCCCCGGTGGTCACCGTGAGCCAGAGACCGGTCACTCCATCGGACGGGATTCCCGAGTCATCGGGGACAGTAACCACCCGAGACTCGCCTGGCGCTATCGGCGAGGAGGTCGAGTCGAACACGACCGGCGACGCAAGCACATGCGTAGTACCCACGGGCGGTGCCGGGTCTGCCGGAACGGCGTCGATAAGCGCTGGCGCCCAACCGATTACATCGACACGAAGTTCGGCACTGCCGCGATTGAGGATGAGTCGTACCGTGCCGTCGGCGGCCACCGGCACAACTGTCGTCGAAGCATAAGTGGCGGTCGACAACGCGGTAACGGCCGACCAAGCGAGAGATGATCCGGTGCTGCGCACCGATATCGTGGGCTGTGGAGCGCTCGCCCAGTAGGAATTAATTCGGAGCGCGACAGATGCCACACCAGTTGTTGGGACGCCGCCGCGGCCACCTACCTGCACAACTACGTCACGACGGTCGCCAGTCCACTGCAGTTGCCCGATGCGGCACGGTGCGGCAAGGCCCAGACCCGTACGCGAATCAAGGACGCGCACCGGTGTGATCGGGATGAGGTCGGCGCCGGCGCCGGGCGCCGGCTGGGTCGAGGTGTAGGGGCCGGGGCAGGCAGCGTTAACAGCACGGCCCGACCAGAACGAGGTCAGTGCCGATGCCCCTTCCCACGACAGGGAGATGTGGACGTGATTGCGGTGGCAGTACGTGTCGTAACTCGCCACAGCCTTCAGCGGGTCGGTCAGGCAACCCTTGAGTTCGGCCCAGCCTCGTTCGGGCTGATAGCCCCGGAAGATCGTGTTGTTCCAGCCGATGTACATAACGCCCAGACGCCGGGCCATCGCGAACGTGTTGCCGAACTCGTCAGGTGCCAGCAGCCACTTGAGGAACGCCTCGGCGCGCGCCTTTTGCGCAGGTACCTTGGCGCTGAACATCCAATCGAGCGCACGGCCCTCCATGTGCTCGCTCACTGCAGTCGAGCAAGCCCGCGAAATGCCAATCGTCGCTGGCCCATAGGTCGCGCGCAGCAGGGCAGCTAATTTGACAGCGCCTGCTTTGGGTGTCGGAGTGCACAGGGTTTGTGCCTGGTACGCGGGCAGCGCATCGATCGCAGCCGTAAACACGGGCGCGGCGGGAGCTGGCAGTACTGGCACAGTCGTGGCTGCCGTGGCGGGCCCCGGCACCACAAGTCCAATGGCGAGCGTGGCCACCGCCAGCACGGCCGACACTCGGCGAAGGCCGCGAGTTCGGCAGGCAGGGGTGTGGTCATGACTCATTGGTTGGTCATCGGCAGGCATCGCCTTGCACTTTCGCAACATCAGTACCATGAGCGAGAAGATCGGCCCGATTGACCGATTATCGGACAATTACTGGAGGAATCGTGCTGCCCGACGACGAGACAAGCCGAGTACTTGCCGTCACCGCACATCCCGACGACATTGATTTCCTCGCCGCTGGCACCATCGCCGGCTGGACCGATCGTGGCATCGAGGTCACCTACTGCATCATCACCGACGGTGATGCTGGTGGATCCGATCACAGCGTCGACAGAGCCCAGATCCCGATCATCCGCCGGGCCGAACAGGTAGCCGCCGCCCAGATCGTCGGCGTCACCGACGTTCGGTTCCTGGGATACCGCGATGGCGAACTCACCGTCACCCACGAACTCCGCCGCGATATCAGCAGAGTGATCCGGCAGGTACGTCCGCAGCGAATCCTCATCCAGACCCCGGAACGTAACTGGGACAGCATGCCAGGCTCTCACCCCGATCACTTGGCCTCAGGCGAAGCCGCGATACAGGCCGTGTTCCCCGACGCAGGCAATCCATTCGCACACACCTCGCTACTTCAAGACGAGGGCCTCGATGGCTGGTCAGTGTCGGAGGTGTGGGTCATGGGCCACAGCAAGCGGACTCAGTTCAGTGATATCACCGACCAGTTTGATCGCAAGATCGCCGCACTTCGTGCCCATCAATCGCAAACCGGAGAGCGCCACGGCCTTGATGAGCTCATCCGCGACTGGGGCGCTCGCATTGGAGCGGAGGCCGGCTTCGAGCCAGGTCGGCTAGCCGAAGGCTTCTTCGTCACCCGCATGCCCGGCTGAGCCGGACGAAAGCTCAGACCCAGAAGACGGCAACAACCACGTTCACCAAGGTGAGACCGCCCGCTGCCGCCCAGTAAGGCTGCTGGCGATCCGCGTCCAACCGACGCCCGATCACAACGATCACCGCAACAACGAACGCGATGCCGAGCTTTACCGCCAACTTGCTCGGATTCGCAGCTTCCTCGGTACCGATCTGCGCACTGCGCATTCCACCCAAGGCCAAGCCGGTCACAAGTTGGGTCAAGATTCCGTGGAACATCGCGGGATTGATCCCACGCTGAGCCGCACTCATCTGGACCAAGAAGCCACCGAGAAGACTCGCCAGACCAACAAAGTGCACAACAACAAGGGCGCTATAGACGATGTTCATGAGTCGCAGCGTACGCCGCGCTAGGCCCGATCTCGCCCAATGACCCTCGCCTCCGGCTCGGGCTCATTCCCACTCGAGTTGAACGGTCGTGGGAAATGACCCTCGCCTCCGGCTCGGGCTCATTCCCACTCGATAGTCCCCGGAGGCTTGCTCGTCACATCCAGCACCACTCGATTAACCTCGCGCACCTCATTGGTGATCCGCGTCGAAATCCGCGCCAGTAAGTCATACGGCAATCTCGACCAGTCGGCCGTCATCGCGTCCTCGCTCGACACCGGGCGCAACACAATCGGATGCCCATAGGTACGCCCATCGCCTTGCACGCCCACCGAACGCACATCAGCCAGCAGCACAACGGGGAACTGCCAGATCGAGCTGTCGAGTCCAGCCGCAGTGACCTCGGCCCGAACAATCGCATCGGCCTCGCGCAATACGTCCAAGCGATCACGCGACACAGCCCCGACAATGCGGATCGCAAGACCCGGCCCGGGGAACGGGTGACGCGCGACCATCGCGGCCGGCAAACCCAACTCGGTACCTACCGCGCGGACTTCGTCCTTGAACAAGGCCCGCAGCGGCTCAACGAGGGCGAACTTGAGGTCATCAGGAAGGCCACCGACGTTGTGGTGACTCTTGATGCTGGCGGTGCCAGTGCCGCCGCCTGATTCGACGACATCGGGATACAAGGTCCCCTGAACCAGGAACTCGACCTGTTGACCATGAGCGCCGGCATCCTCGACGACCTCGCGAGCCGCGTCCTCGAATACCCGAATGAACAACCGGCCGATGATCTTTCGCTTGTCCTCCGGATCAGTGACCCCTTCGAGCTCATCGAGAAAACGATCAGCCGCATCAACAACCTTGAGCTTGATGCCCGTAGCCGCTACGTAATCGGTCTCAACTTGCTCGCGCTCGCCCTTGCGCAGCAGGCCGTGGTCGACGAACACGCACGTGAGGTTGTCGCCAACCGCTCGGTGGACCAGCGCTGCTGCAACCGCAGAATCGACACCACCAGATAGGCCACAGATGACGAGCTTGTCGCCGACCTTCGCAGAGATCGCAGCGACCTGCTCATCGATCACATTCGACGCAGTCCACGTGGGGGCAAGCCCAGCAATGTCGTAGAGGAAGCGTTCGAGGATGCGTTGGCCATGCTCGCTGTGCAGGACCTCGGGATGGAATTGCACACCAGCAAGTCGACGGGCCTGGTCTTCAAATCCCGCGACCGGAGCACCATCGCTGACACAGGTGACGGTGAACCCTTCGGGCGCGCGTTGTACGGAGTCACCGTGCGACATCCAGACAGTCTGAGTCGCCGGAGTGCCTGCGAAAAGAACGGAATCTGGCTCGACAATGCGCACAGTGGTGCCACCGAATTCCGACAGGCCGGTTCGCGCGACCTCGCCACCGAGCGCCTGGGCCATCGCCTGGAAGCCATAACAAATACCGAAGGTAGGAATCTCGGTCGCAAACAGTGCCGGGTCGACCTGCGGTGCCCCAACGGCGTAAACCGAAGCCGGGCCCCCAGAAAGGATCACCGCGACGGGATCCTTCGCCAGCATCTCGGCAACCGACATGCTCGATGGGACGATCTCGCTGTAGATGTGCGCCTCGCGAACACGCCGCGCAATCAACTGGGCGTATTGCGCACCAAAGTCGACAACAAGCACAGGACGTTGGTGGGTACTACTCACCGGGGATCACAAAGCCCTTCGAGCGAGGAACGACAGCGGGGCGCTACGGGTAGGACGATCGTAGTCGCCGAGGGCCTTCGCCGGAGTGGCCGCACGTCCCGAGATCAAAAACGGGTGAGACCCCAGCAGACACTTGGGCATACGCTCGACCCTGTCATGCGACTCAAGCAACTGCCCCTCCCAGACCCCGGCCAGCCGGACTTGCGCTCTCCCATGCGCTATCTGACCTGGATCGCGCGGGGCCAAGCCATGCTGCTCGCTTGGGGCACCGTCAACGGCATCGTGTGGATGATGAGCACTGCGGCGGTTCCGGCCGCTCTGGGCGCCGGAGTGCAGGACGCCGCCTCTGGTGACCAGCGCGGTGCCTGGCAAGCATCAGCGGTGCTACTGGCCCTCGGGTTGATATCTGCCATCGCTGGGCTACTGCGCCATCGAGCGGCCGTGACCAACTGGATCACCGCGTCGAGTCGCACGCAACAACTCGTGGTGCGCAAGGCAGCAGATCTCGGTGGCCAACTCGGTCGCACCGTTGCCACCGGTGAGGTCGTGGCCGTCACATCAAGCGATGTGGAGAAAATCGGCAGCGCCTTCGATGTCTTCGCGCGCTTTGCCGGCGCGGTGGTCGCCTTCTTCGCTGTCGCCATCGTGCTCATGCGTTCGTCATCACTGCTCGGTGGCATCGTCATCATTGGAGTTCCCATTTTGGGTCTGGCAGTCGGCCCGATGCTCAAGCCCCTCGAGCGCCGTGAATCCGCCCAGCGCAAGCGTCTCGGCCGAGCGACCGAATTGGCTGCCGACACCGTCGCCGGCCTTCGAGTGCTCCGTGGCATCGGTGGCGAGGAGTTGTTCATCAGTCGGTTCCAGGAGGCATCACAAGACGTACGCACTGCCGCTGTCGAAGTTGCCCGGCTCCGGTCGCTCTTGGCCGCGATGCAAGTGGCACTGCCTGGCTTGTTCGTCGGAGCAGTGGTGTGGGTAGGCGCCCACCTCGTGCAGTCCGGGGTGCTCAACGTCGGACAACTCGTGGCCTTCTATGGCTACTCCGCTTTCATGCTTCTCCCGCTACGAACGTTCATGGAAGCCGCCGAACGGTGGACCAAAGCGTATGTGGCGGCAAGCAGGGTCATCCGCGTCTTGAGTCTGGAGCGCGACGACGTCGACTTCACCCGTGGCTCGATCATCGCGAACCCCACTGCAGCAACATTGCGCGATCCCTTGTCAGGGTTGGTGGTTTCTCCCGGCCTATTCACCGCAATCGTCTGCGCAGAGCAAGTCACCGCTGACGAAATCGCCATCCGCCTTGCCGGGCTTGGCCCCGACGGCGCCAACGTGACAATCGATGACGTCCGCCTAGGTGATCTGCCGCGACCAACCTTGCGCAGTTACATACTCACTCAGGACAAGGATCCAGTGCTGCTGTCGGGCACACTCCGCGAACTGCTCGACGTGCCGCGCAGTGGTGCTGTCAGCGTCGAGGACGCAATTGAGACGGCATCGGCCTTCGACGTGCTGGACGCACTGATCGACGCATCACCCGATACGTCGGAGCCGATGGATGCGCGCGTGACCGAGCGTGGCCGCTCCCTTAGCGGTGGCCAACGCCAGCGGCTAGCACTTACCCGGTCACTAGTCACCGACCCGCCAATTCTCATTCTCGATGAGCCAACCAGCGCGGTGGACGCACATACCGAAACCCGCATCGCCGCAGGCCTTCGCAGCTCACGCCAGGGCCGCACGACAGTGGTTCTGACCTCGTCCCCGCTGGTGCTCGACCAAGCCGACCAAGTGGTGCTCGTGCTCGATGCGCGAGTGGTGGCAGTCGGGAAGCATCGCGAGCTGCTTGCCAACGATCCGAGGTACCGAGCGGTCGTCACCCGCGAGGAGGTGCCATCAGCATGAAGCCACCCGAGGATCCGATTGCGGCGTCAACTCTCACTGGTACGTCACTGCCCATCGCGGGCGAGGCAACCCTGAAGCGCTACGTGCGCGCTTTGCTCCACCGGCACCGCCGCACCTTCGCGCTGGTCATCAGTCTGCATTCGGTGTCATCGATAGCGGCGCTCGTAGGGCCGGTCGTCCTCGGTGCATTGGTAGAAGAACTTTCGGGCGGCTCAGCCTCGATCAGCATCGATGCCGCGGCTATCCTCTTCCTCACCGCGCTGCTGATTCAGACCGTGTTCACGCGCATCACCAGACTCCGCGCGGGCATCCTCGGCGAGGAGGTTCTCGCCGACCTGCGCGAAGACTTCCTCAAGCGTGCGGTCTCTTTGCCCACCGGAGTGATCGAGCGAGCCGGCACTGGCGATCTGGTGTCACGGGTCACTACCGATATCGATCGGCTCACCCATGCCGTGCGCGATGCGGTTCCCGAGATCACGATTTCCCTTGTCAGCGCTGTGTTCGTAGGCGGTGCCCTCATTGTCACTGCCCCCGAGCTCGCGCTCACCTGGCTGCTGGCCGTGCCGCCAATCCTGATCTCGTCACGGTGGTACTTCAAACGGGCGCCGCAGTCATATCGCGCCGAGTCAGCCACCTACGCTGCGGTCAGTTCATCGGTCGCCGAGACCGTCGATGCCGGTCAGACCATCGAGCTCTACCAACTCGCTCAGTCGCGAATCAATGTCACGAATGCGCGTATCAAGCGATGGGTCTCCTGGGAGCGGTACACCCTGTGGCTACGCTGCTGGTGGTTCCCCGCAATCGAAGCCGGCTACGTCCTACCAGTGGTCGGAGTTCTGGCCTGGGGCAGTTGGCTCGTGGCTCGCGACGATATTTCACTAGGGCAACTCACGACCGGTCTCCTGCTCACGCAGATGCTGATCGAACCGGTCGACCTCGTTCTCATGTGGTACGACGAATTGCAGGTTGGTCAGGCATCACTCGCTCGACTGGTAGGGGTGCAAGAGGTACCCGATCCGATCACCGATCCTGATCTGCGGCCAACCGATGACCGCCTCATCGTCGAGGGCGTTCGCTTCGGCTACCGCTCCGGACGCGATGTCCTGCACGGCATCGACTTAGACGTCGCACCCGGTGAAAGGCTTGCCCTTGTTGGCCCTTCGGGCGCAGGCAAGTCCACGCTGGGTCGATTGATGGCCGGAATCTACGCTCCCCGTACTGGGTCGATCACGATGGGCGGCGCAGAACTCGCGCAGATGCCCGCCGAGCAAGTCCGCACTCAGGTGGCCCTGGTTAACCAAGAGCACCACGTATTCGTGGGAACACTTCGCGACAACCTGCTCCTTGCCCGCCCCGACGCCGATGACACTCGTCTGCTGGCCGCACTCGACTCAGTCGACGCAACACCATGGGTAGAAACGTTGAGCGACGGCCTCGACACCGTGGTCGGCTCAGGCGGGCACGGTCTAGCACCCGGACAGTCCCAGCAACTCGCTCTCGCCCGATTGATCCTCGCGGACCCTCACACGCTGGTGCTTGACGAAGCGACATCTCTACTCGATCCCCGCGCCGCTCGACACCTGGAAAGATCGTTGAACGCAGTACTCAAGGGCCGCACGGTGATCGCGATTGCCCACCGCCTCCACACCGCCTACGACGCCGATCGGATCGCCGTCATCGATGGCGGCCGCATTACCGAACTCGGAAGCCACGACGAACTCGTCGCGGCAAACGGGCCGTATGCCGCGCTGTGGCGGAGCTGGCGCGACGCCGACTAACGCCCTTACTCAGACGTTGCCGCGTCATTGGTCGCAGGCGCGACGTGTCGAACTCCGACTATGGGCAGCCGCAAGGCACCGGGCGCATGCTCGGGCACATAGGGCGAGTGCGGTGGCACAGCGGCAACCTCGACGTACGCACTGCCAAGGACCGGGCGCGCATCGACTTCGCCCTTGTTGGGCCACAACGCCATTGCTCGTTCCGCTTGAGCCGTGATGGTCAGCGACGGGTTGACTCCGAGATTCGCAGACACGGAAGAGCCGTCGACAACGTGAAGCCCCTCATAGCCGAAAACCCTGTGGTAGCCGTCGATCACGCCACTTTGTATGTCGGCCCCGATGCAGCAGCCGCCGACGAAATGCGCAGTCATCGGCGCATCCAATAAGTCGCCAAGCTGCCCCATCGGGAAGCCATCGATCTTCTCGGCGATGCGCCTGGCCGCCTCATTACCGGCCGGAATCCAGGAGGGGCTCGGTTCACCCTCGCCTTGTTCGGACGTGAGTTTCCAGCGGCCAACCTTCGACTTGGCACCGCTGACTGTGACTGAGTTGTCGAGCGATTGCATCACCAATGCGACAGCGCCGCGTTCAGACCATCGACGGACGCTGAGCGAACTCAGCGCCTCGGCTGGCTTATCGACCATGGCACGAGCCCAGACTTTCCAGCGCGGCACACCTTCCACGCCATCGGTGAGGATCGTTCCGAGCAGACCCATCAGGTTGCTTCCCTTGCCGTACCGCACCGATTCGATGTGCGTGCGATCGTCGGGATGGAAAGACGACGTGATCGCAACGCCGACAGTGAAGTCAACGTCATCGCGGTAGGAGATTGCACCCACGATCGACTCCGAGTTGGTGCGCGATAAGACACCGAGTCGAGTAGAAATCCGCGGGAGGAAACCGCGATCTCGCATGCGGTGCAACAACTTTTGAGTGTTGTACGTGCCAGCCGCAACGACTACGTGATCAGCCGTGAACTCACGTTGGCCACGAGGCACAGGACCGGTACGAACCGTCGTTACGACGTATCCACCCTCCGGCCGGGGCCGGACCTCCGTCACAGTGGTCATGGCGTGCACCTGCGCGCCGGTTGCTTCCGCAAGGCCCAGATAGTTCTTGGGCAGGGTGTTCTTCGCGTTGTGCCGGCAACCGGTCATGCACTCGCCACACTCGATGCATCCTGAACGCGCAGGGCCGACGCCGCCGAAGTAGGGATCCGGCGCAGTCTCACCCGGGGTACCGAAGAACACGCCGACGGGGGTCAGGCGAAAGGTGTCACCGACCCCCATGTCAGCAGCAACTTCAGCGAAGGTGTCGTCGAGCGGCGAACGGTGTGGCACATCGTCGACACCGAGCATCCTGGAGGCTTGGTCGTAATACGGCGCGAGTTCGCGCTGCCAATCAGTGATACCGGCCCACTGCGGATCTTCGAAGAACTCAGTAGGCGGCACGTACAAGGTGTTCGCGTACACGAGTGAGCCGCCCCCGACGCCAGCGCCGGAAAGCAGTACCGCATGCGGGAGAAGATTGATTCGCTGAATCCCGTACAGACCGAGTTGTGGGGCGAAGATGAAATCGCGCACACGCCACGAGTTGACGGCGAAGTCAGAGTCGGCAAAACGACGACCGGCTTCGAGAACACCAACTCGATAACCCTTCTCGCTCAGGCGAAGTGCGGTGACGCTGCCACCGAAGCCAGAGCCAACAACCACGACGTCGTAATGCTGAGACTTCACTTCGCTCGCACCCGCTTCAGATTTCGGAAGGCCGTGGTCATCAGGCGCGCCCACTGCTCATCGCTGCGGCCGAAAGCGGCGCCGAACCCGATCCCCCGCTGCACCGCCACGGTCTGTGGCTCGGTGAACTTCAGGAGTCCCTCGGGCCCGTGTCGACGTCCAAGTCCAGATGACTTCATCCCGCCCATCGGCGCCGATATCGAACCCCAAGCCGCGCCATAGGCCTCGTTGATATTGACCATGCCAGCTTGAATCCGGGCAGCCATCGCGCGCCCAGTGGCTATGTCAGTGGTGAGGATCGCAGCGTTGAGGCCGAACTCACTGTCGTTGGCCATGGCCACCGCCTCATCGTCGGTACTGAATTGGTAAATCGCCGCGACCGGCCCGAACGTCTCGTCTCGACACAGCCGCATCTCTGGAGTGATATCGGCGAGCACCGTAGGCGCATAGAAGTACGGCCCGACCTCGGGCAGTGCTCGGCCTCCGGTGAGTACACGCGCGCCGAGAGCAACCGCGTCGTCAACGTGGGCGACAACCCGCGCGAGTTGCTGCGCCGAGATGAGCGAGCCCATATCAGCGCCCCACGAGACCGTCGCCTTGAGCCGCATCGCATCGACCCGCGGAATGAAAGTTGCGAGAAATTGATCCGCGATGTCAACGTGCAGCAAAATCCGCTCGGACCCGACACAGAGTTGGCCGGCATTGCCGAACGCGGCACGTTCGACGATCTCGGCCGCCTTCTCAACGTCAGCGTCAGCCCGCACGATCAGTGGGTTTTTGCCGCCGAGTTCAAGCGAGCATCCGATGAGTCGTTCGGCACATTGCTGCGCGATCACCCGACCCACTCGAGTCGAGCCGGTGAACATCACGTAGTCGGCACGATTGACGATCCAGGACCCAACGGTGGCGCCCTCGCCGGGAACCACTGCGAACAATCCCTCAGGCAGACCCGCTTGGTGCAGGAGTTCGACGATCCAGAGTGCACTCATCGTGGTCTGCAGATCCGGCCGCAGCACCACCCCATTGCCAGCGAGTAAGGCTGGAATCGCATCTGTCGCAGCCATAGTCAGCGGGTAGTTCCACGGCGAGATGATCCCGACGATGCCCTTGGGGTGATGGTGCACAGTGGTCTCGGTAAGTACCGGAAATGCACCCTGTCGGCGGCGAGAGTCGATGATCCCCGGCCCTGCATGACCGTAATAGCGAGCATTGAGCGCGCAGTCTGCGATCTCCTCAAACGCATCGCGACGCGCTTTCCCAGTTTCGAGTTGGGCTATGTCGAGCCCGTCTGACTGACGATCAAGAACCAGATCGTGAAACCGCAAAAGCACTCGAGCGCGATCACGCGCAGTCCGAGCGGCCCAGTGTCGTTGGGCGCGTCTCGCCATGTCGAAGGCGACCTCAACGTCGGCCTCGGTCGACATCGGAATACGCGCCGCAGTCTTACCAGTGAAGGGAGCGATGGACGTGTACATCTCGGGGTCGGCGCCCACGACCGCGTAGCGCAACAGTCGCGATGTCAGCGCCGCCGGGAAAGCGGTGTCGTCATCGAGACCACCGAACTCGGCCACCAAGCTAGTCGACATGTGAGCAGCGTAATGCGCTCACTCAGATCTTGAAGCCTGAATCTCGGCCACGTTTCACGCTGGGTCGACGGCTGAGAGCGGTAGGAAAGTAAACCCTTCCGCACGAAGCATCGGCACGAGTAGCCGAACCGCGTCCAAAGACAGGTTGCCAGCGCGCATCCGTACACCGGGCAATCCTGGGTCAGCGGTGCTGTCATGCATCAGGACAACACCGCTGTCGAGTTCCTTGGCCAACGCCAAGTAGGCATCGGCGCAGTGCTGGGCGCTGCGTTGTTGATCCCAGCACTCCCAGTCCTCCGCGTCGATATCCCAGCCGTAGACGGCCGAGTGACTCTCGACGATCTCGGTGTCGGCCGATACGGCTGCCGCGATTCGGTCATCCCATTCGCCCCACGGGGCGCGAAATGGAATCGCCCCGCTCACACCCCGGCGGGCGAGAAGTTCACGAGTGGACCGGATCTCATGCCGAACCTCATCGTCGCTCAACGACGGAAGCAGGCGATGTTCATAGGTGTGATTCCCGACGGTGTGACCGAGATCGAGTACCTGCCTGGGCACATCGGGGTGCTGCTCAATGTGCTTGCCGCACATGAAGAAGGTCGCTTCGATTCCTTGTTCTGCAAGGTACTCGGCGAGGTCGAGCGTGCGGGGACCACGGCCTAGTCCTAGCGTGGCGCCGGGGCCATCGTCGAAAGTCAGACACAGGGTGCGCGGCGGTAATAGCCCGGCCCCGAAGCGAACTGCGGTATCCAACACATCGTTCACTGTTCCGCATGTGGACCGGATCCACCAAGCGCGACGCGAACTCAGCGAACTGGGGTGAACACGATCTCGATCCGCTGGAACTCTTTGAGATCGGAGTATCCGGTGGTAGCCATCGCGCGGCGCAGCGCGCCGACGAGGTTCATCGTGCCGTCGGGAGTACGAGCGGGACCATGCATGATCTCGGCTAGCGAACCTACGGTGCCGAGGTTGACTCGTTCCCCACGCGGGAGTTCGGGGTGGCCGGCCTCGATACCCCAGTGCCAGCCCTTGCCCGGTGCTTCGTCGGCACGAGCCAGTGGTGAACCCACCATCACAGCATCAGCCCCACATGCAATCGCCTTGGGGAGATCACCGGAACGACCTACCCCACCATCTGCGATGACGTGTACGTAGCGGCCACCCGACTCATCGAGGTAATCGCGCCGAGCTGCCGCGACATCGGCAATCGCCGAGGCCATAGGCACACGGACACCAAGAACATCACGTGTGGTGTGCGCGGCTCCGCCGCCAAAGCCCACCAGCACACCTGCGGCGCCGGTTCGCATGAGGTGCAGCGCGGCCTGATAAGTGGCGCAACCCCCGACAATCACTGGCACGTCGAGCTCGTAGATGAACTGCTTGAGATTGAGCGGCTCAGCCGCCTGCGGCCTGGTGACGTGCTCCGCACTGACGGTGGTGCCGCGGATCACGAAGATGTCGACCCCCGCCTCGACGACAGCCTTGGCGAACTGCGCTGTGCGCGAGGGCGAGAGCGACGCTGCGACAGTGACTCCACCCGCGCGAATTTCAGCGATGCGAGCCGCGATCAGTTCGGGCTGGATCGGTGCCGCATACATCTGCTGGAGCCGCGGGGTGACCTTGCCTTCAGCGAGCGCCCCGATCTCGTCGAGCAACGGCTGCGGGTCGTCGTATCGAGTCCACAAACCTTCCAGGTTAAGGACGCCAAGCCCACCGAGGCGTCCGATCGCGATTGCGGTGGCGGGCGACACGACCGAGTCCATCGGCGCAGCCAACACAGGGGTGTCGAAGCGGTAGGCATCGACCTGCCAGGTGACCGACACCGATTCAGGATCACGGGTACGACGACTCGGCACGATCGCGATGTCGTCTAGCGAGTATGCCGGGCGAGCACGCTTGGCTCGGCCAATCTCGATTTCAGTCACGTGCGTCCCTTTTGCTGTGGTCTTGACTCGGCTCTGACATGTGCGCGTACATGACGCAGGCTAGCGGCGATGCACCGTGAGGACCGCACGAACTAGCTAGGGTAGTTCGGTGCTTCAACCGTCATCTGGATGTCGTGCGGGTGACTCTCTTTGAGGCTGGCCGCCGTGATCCGAATGAACTTTCCCCGTTGCTGAAGTTCAGGAATGGTGCGGGCGCCGACGTAGAACATTGACTGGCGTAGGCCGCCGATCAGCTGATGCGCCACCGCCGACAACGGCCCCCGGTATGCAACCCGCCCCTCAACGCCCTCAGGGATGATCTTGTCATCGCTTTCGACCTCTGCTTGGAAGTAGCGGTCTTTGGAGTAGGACTTCTTACCCCGCGAGGACATTGCGCCGAGCGAGCCCATGCCCCGATATGACTTGAACTGCTTGCCATTGACGAAGATGAGCTCGCCTGGGCTCTCGTCGCAGCCAGCCAATAGCGAGCCGACCATCACCGACTCAGCGCCAGCGACGATCGCCTTGGCGATATCGCCCGAGTACTGCAAACCACCATCAGCGATCACAGGCACGCCAGCTTCCTTGCAGGCAAGCCAGGCCTCATAAACCGCGGTGATCTGCGGTGCCCCGACGCCGGTGACAACACGGGTGGTGCAGATCGATCCTGGGCCAACCCCAACCTTGACAGCATCTGCGCCGGCGTCGACGAATGCCTGCGCGCCCGCCCGTGTGGCTACGTTGCCGCCGATCAACTGCACGTGCCGAGTGGCCGGGTCTGACTTCAAACGCCGCACCATGTCGAGTAGTAGGCGTACGTGACCATGTGCCGTATCAGCGACGAGGACGTCGACCCCTGCCTCGACGAGAGTGGTGGCTCGCTCCCAGGAATCGCCGAAGTAGCCGATCGCGGCCGCGACCATGAGTCGGCCGTCAGAGTCCTTGGAGGCATTGGGGTACTGCTCGGACTTCACAAAGTCCTTCACCGTGATCAAGCCGGTGAGCCGACCACGTTCATCGACGATTGGCAGCCGCTCACGCTTGTGCTGACGCAGCAGAAGTGTTGCCTCGTCACGCTCGATGCCCTCACGACCGACAATCAGCGGGGTCGGGGTCATGACGTCGCCGACCAAGGTGCTACCCCACTCGGCCACGGGGACAAAGCGCAAGTCGCGGTTGGTGATGATGCCGAGAAGCACTCGATCGTCGTCGATGACAGGGAGCCCGGAGACGCGGTACTGCCCGCAGATCTCGTCGAGCTCCTCGAGGGTGGCCTTGGGGTGGATCGTGATGGGATTGGAGATCATGCCGGTCTGGGTTCGCTTCACCAGATCGACTTGGTAGGCCTGGTCCTCAATAGACAGGTTTCGGTGCAGCACACCGATACCGCCTTGGCGTGCCATCGCGATCGCCATCCGCGCCTCGGTAACTGTGTCCATCGCAGCCGAAATGAGCGGCACCGCAAGGGTAATCTCGCGAGTCAGACGTGAAGAGGTGTTGACCTCTGCGGGCACGACGTCGGTCTCGCCCGGTAGCAGCAAGACATCGTCGTAGGTGAGGCCGAGCGCGGCGAACTTGTCGGGGACTTCTCCCGAGGTGCCGATCTGAGCGGGGTCGGACACGTGTTGCCTTCCGGTCGCGAGAGGTGGTCCCTAGGGTACCTGTCGCGACCGAAAGCCGTTAGCGCAGGAAGCCCCAACGAAATCCCAGTGCCACGGCCTGGGCGCGATCAGCGGCGGTTAACTTACGGAACAGGCGACGTGCATGGGTCTTGATCGTGTCTTCCGACAGGTACAGTTCGCGGCCTATCTCCGCGTTGCTCTTGCCGCGACTCATGCCATCGAGGACCTGCTGCTCGCGCTCGGTGAGCGCGGGGGCACTGCCTGCGGGACGAACCCGCGAGCTGCGACCGGCACCACCGTCACGACCAGCGGCAAGGGCGAGCGACACAGTGGCCGCAACCTCTTCCCTGGTCGCATCCTTGGCAACGTATCCGCGAGCACCACCAGACACTGCCCGGGCGACACCTTCGGGGTCCTCGCCCATCGTCAGCATGACTACAGCAGCATCCGGGTGCGCAGCGACCAGACGACGGCTGGCTTCAACGCCGCCGATGCCGGGCATGCGAACATCCATGAGCACGAGATCTGGGCGCTCAATGGGGAACCGAGCCAACACCTCTTCGCCACTTCCGGCTGCGGTGACCCGTTCGACCCCAGGAACCGCCGCCACTGCGCGCCTGATCGTCTCGCGCGCCAACGGTGCGTCGTCGCAAACCAAAACAGTTGTCATGGCTAAGCCACGTCCTCCCGAGTCGAGTGCCGCGCGGTTCGCAGCAGCCTTGTCTGAATTACCTATCGGCACCCGAACGAGTGAACTAAAGGCCAAATTTGCCCCGGATTCACCCATGTGCCGATCCGACTAGGCCGTCCTCACTTCTCGAGCAGGGCAGCGACGTCAGGGCGCGCGAACCAGGCTTGAGCTGTTCCCGATGGCAGATCCTCGGCAATCCGACGCACAGCCACGCGGGCGGCCTCTAAGGCGGCCTCGCTCTCCATCGCATTGGTTTGGGCCAGCAGCGCGCCCAGAACCGCGCGAGCTGGCCACACCAGCGGCAGCGCCCCGACGCTCTCGGCCAAGGTCGCGGCACGACGTAGACAACTCGTCGCGCTTTGGAGATCGCTCAACTCGATGTACGCCACTCCGCTGAACAGCAAGCCTTTGGCCACATGCCGGGGTGCACCCGCTTCCTCGGCACGATTCACCGCCTCGGTCGCCGCAGCGACGGCCGCCGCTGGGTCATCGTGCATCAGCGCGACTTCCGCGCGAGTCCAACCCAGCCGTACCCGCTGCCGCCACCAATCGGTGCGGTCGGTCGCAAGAGCCGTGGCTTCGATCAACGCAGCCTCGGCCTCGGCCGTCGATCCCAAACCGACCGCATCGGCGGCAAGGCCAAGGATCGCGTCGAAACGCGCCTCGGCCGCGTCCCCAGCGAGGTTCAAGGCACGCTCGTCGACCTGCTGAGCCTCAGCGTGTCGACCGAGCTGGCGATAGATACTCGCCAAAGTCGCGGCCGACAACGAGCAGAACAAGCGCTCATCAAGGCTTTGACGCGACGAAGTCGCAAGTGGCTCAAGCAGTTCGACCGCCGACCCGAACTTGCCCGCGGCCGCCAGACATACTCCGAGAAGCCATGAAGCTCCCAGCGATTCAGCTACCGCCCCCTGCTGGTCCGCAAGCTGGACCGCAGCTCGGAGCGGCTCTACACCCGCGATCGGTCGACCGTGGAAGGCCGCGCGCTCACCTCTGGCGAGCAACTCGCCCAGATCAATCGCACCGACGTTCTCGTCCAACGTGGCTCCGATCACGTGCTGGTCAGCAGGGGAGGTCATCGCAGACTGACTATGCCATCTGTGCTCGCCCCAGTCCCTAACCGAGCACTTACGTGCCGGCGTCGTGATCAAACACCGACCAGTCACCGGCCTGCAACTTCGTCACTTCGGCCGCGAGATCCGGTCGAGACTCGATGGCCCGCCGCACTCCGGGAAAGAGATGCGGGTAGCCAAGCAAGGTAGAAGCGATCGCTTGGCCAACGACGTAGCCAGGCTCAATGCCGAGCGCTGATTGGGCCGCGACCTGCGCCTGGGAGGTGGCCTTGCGGTCCATGATCTCCCCGACTGCAGCACAGCAGGAATCGGATAGACCCCTACGGGTGGTCGTGCCTTGATTCGCCATGGAATGACAGAGCCGAATGCGGAGCAGCTATGGGAGCGCACGCCCATGCTGATTCCGCTGCGTTGAACGGCCTCGCTGGGGTGGCTAGACCGCGTTCGCTACCCGCGTGACCGCATCGACTAAGTCGTTGACTCGAACGACGTCCTCGGGAAGGATTTCTGACCACCCCGGGCCAGCAGCCATAACCACTGGGGCTGGGCGCATGGCAGGTAAAGCGGCCAGTGAGCTTGGGTCGCCACTTGCTGGAGTGGATGACCAGATGACGACTGCTGAAGGGCCAGAACGCTTGATGGCTGCGTGCAGTGACTGAGCCGGAACTCGGGCACCGAGGACCCGAGTTTGAATTCGCCGCTCAGCCAATGCCGCAGACAAGGCGAAAAGTGGCAGGGAATGCATCTCAAGGGCCGAACAGGCTAGGAGCACCGGGCGCGAATTGATCGGGCTCTCGAGCCGGGCATGCACGGCGACCAGAGCAGCGATTACCGACTCCGACAGCAGGTGCTCGACTTCGATTCCCTTGCCGCTGGCAGCCCACCTGCGTCCGACTCCAGCGAGCACGGGCGCCACAAGGTGATCCCAGCTCCACACAACTCCGTGGCGGTCAAAGCTCTCGCTGACGATCGCGGTGCAGGCAACGTTGTCCAGGCTCATCGCGGCCCGCGCAAGGCCCCGTTCAGTTGGGGTGCGACCAGGTAGTGCGACCACTCCACGGCCGCCTCCGCTGGGCGCCGGCTTAGTCAGCGGAATCGACTCTTCGGGTACGACCCCACCATCGCGCAATGGGGGTGGGACCGCGACGCCGCCAACTAGATCCACTGGGCTAGCGCTGACATCGACTTTGACCGCCGCTGCCGCCGCCTCGCTCGGGGGGACTCCGCTATTGACTAGCCGCCGCATCAGATCAAGCCGAGCTACATCGGCTGGTGAGTAGCGGCGGTGTGACCCGGCACTGTGCTCTGAGGGTCCAACTCCGTAGCGCCGATCCCACGTGCGCAAGGTGGCAGGGGCAACACCTAGTCGACGCGCTACAGCAGCCACCGATAGGCCAGCACCCACGAGACCCGGTGCGGACTCAGGACTGGTCGGTGTAGAAGACGTCATAGCTTGATCATTCTGCGTGCTACCGGCTCAGCGCGCCAGCCCAAACGCTTCAGCATCGCGTCAAAGTTGAGTCCGGCGCAGCCCCGCCGATGACCCTTCAGGCGATGCCGGGTCCGAGATGACTGACTAACACTCATTGCTTTTCCCCTTCTGCCAGATCGCGGCTGGATACGGCTCGTCCTCATCTGTGCCAACCAGCAGGGCCACTGGCTGCTGGCCACTGGCCACTGGATAAGTCGAAGAGCACCGCTGCGCAGCGTCTGTAGTCAAGTGGGAAACTGCTCATCGGCGCAAGTTGACCAACTTATGGCGCGATGCTACTTTGGGGCAGTGGGCCCATCCAGGCCGACAAACTTAAGGAGTCTGCGATGGCCGACGTGTCTCGTCTACCCGGCCCTAATGCAGATATTTGGGACTGGCAGATCCACGGTGCCTGCCGCGGCGAGGACAGCGACCTGTTCTTCCATCCCGAGGGCGAGCGCGGCCCATCTAGACTCGCTCGAGACCGCGCCGCCCAAAGTATTTGCGGCCGCTGCCCAGTACTCACAGAGTGCGCGGCGCATGCGCTTTCCGTCCGCGAGCCCTACGGAGTCTGGGGTGGGATGACCGAGGAAGACCGCGAGAAGGTCTACCTCAAGGCCCGCCTGAGCCCCCCGCTCTACGTGCACGCTTAGGCCAGACCCTCGGGCCCGACGGCCAGTAAGCCCGGCACTAATCAGGGTCCAGATGCCCGACCACCGCACCCGCGGGCGGCTGGACAGTAACCCTGCACAGCAACCCTGCACAGCAACCCTGCACAGCAACCAAAGCCCTGCCCCCCGGTATCGGGGGGCAGGGCTTTTGTCTTAGTCAGGGCCTAGTGGCCGTGGCCGCCAGCTCCGTGCGAGTGACCGTGGCCACTGCTCTCTTCGGCGTCTTCACGCTTCTCGACGACGAGTGCCTCGGTGGTCAGCAGCATCGCAGCGATTGACGCGGCGTTGGCGAGCGCGGAACGCGTCACCTTGACCGGGTCGATGACACCCGCGGCGATGAGGTCTTCGTACACGTCAGTCGCGGCGTTGTAGCCCGAACCAACGGGGAGTTCGCGAACCTTCGAGACCACGACGTAGCCGGGCTCGCCCGCGTTCTCGGCAATCCAACGCAGTGGCTCGCCGACTGACTTGCGCACGATGCTGACGCCCGTGGCTTCGTCACCGGTGAGACCGAGGTCGCCGACAAGAACGCTCGAAGCGTGAACGAGAGCCGAGCCACCACCGGCGACGATGCCCTCTTCGATCGCAGCGCGGGTAGCCGAGACGGCGTCCTCGATGCGGTGCTTCTTTTCCTTGAGCTCTACCTCGGTGTGCGCGCCAACCTTGATTACGCAGACACCGCCGGCGAGCTTGGCGAGGCGCTCGTTGAGCTTCTCGCGGTCCCAATCACTGTCAGTATTTTCGATCTCGGCCTTGATCTGAGCCACGCGACCTAGAACTGCGTCGCTGTCGCCGCCACCTTCGATGATCGTGGAGTTGTCCTTGGTGACAACAATGCGACGGGCGGTGCCTAGAACTTCCAGACCAACCTGGTCGAGCTTGAGACCAATCTCGGCCGAAACAACCTGTGCACCAGTGAGGATCGCGATGTCCTGAAGGATCGACTTGCGACGGTCACCGAAAGCCGGAGCCTTCACTGCGACCGACGAGAACGTTCCGCGGATGCGGTTGACGACCAAAGTCGACAGCGCCTCCCCATCAACGTCTTCAGCGATGATGAACAGCGGCTTGCCTGCTGCCACGACCTTCTCGAGCAGCGGAAGCAGCTCAGAGACACTTGAGATCTTGTTCTGAACCAACAGGATGTAACCGTCTTCGACGACGGCTTCCATGCGCTCAGCGTCGGTGACGAAGTAGGGCGAGATGTAGCCCTTGTCGAACTGCATGCCTTCGGTGAAGTCGAGCTCGAGCGCGGTGCTGCTGCTCTCTTCGACCGAGATGACGCCGTCCTTGCCGACCTTGTCGAACGCGTCAGCGATGAGGTCACCAATCGCCGGATCCTGCGAGGAGATGGTCGCAACCTGTGCGATCTCATCCTTGCCAGCAACCGGGCGGGCGATCTCGCGCAGACGATCGTTGATGGCAATGACTGCCTTGTCGATGCCGCGCTTGAGGTCCATCGGGGCGCCGCCAGCGGTGACAACCTTGAGACCCTCGCGCACCATCGCCTGGGCAAGAACCGTGGCGGTGGTCGTTCCGTCACCGGCAACATCGTTGGTCTTGGTTGCGACCTCCTTGGCGAGTTGAGCGCCGAGGTTTTCGTACGGGTCTTCAAGCTCTACCTCACGGGCGATGGTCACACCATCGTTGGTGATGGTGGGTGCGCCCCACTTCTTGTCGATGACGACGTTGCGGCCCTTCGGACCGAGCGTCACCTTGACGGCGTCAGCGAGCGCGTTTACGCCACGCTCGAGGCTGCGCCGTGCCTGCTCGTCGAACTCCAGGATTTTGGCCATGGGGTGTGCGTTCCTTTGGTGGTTGTGACCGAACTCCCCTACCGGGAGTTCTCGTGCAAATGACTGTTGGCGTGCGGGTGCGATCTGGCGTGCGCGAGCAGGCCGTCTCGCCGTCGATACCTCCGCCCCGGGGCCCGGAGGCCGCCGGGGCGGAAGGTGTGAGCGAGTTTGTCGTTACTTGACGACGACGGCGAGGATGTCGCGAGCAGACAGGATGAGGTACTCCTGGCCGTCGTACTTGATCTCGGTGCCGCCGTACTTCGAGTAAATGACCTTGTCGCCGATGTGGATGTCGAGCGGCAAGCGCTGTCCATCTTCGAAGCGACCCGGACCAACAGCAAGAACTTCGCCCTCCTGGGGCTTCTCCTTGGCGGTGTCCGGGATGACGAGGCCAGATGCAGTTGTCTGCTCTGCCTCGAGGGTCTTAACGAGGATTCGATCCTCGAGTGGCTTGATGGTGACCGACACGGTCTGTCCTCCACCTGATAAGTGAGTGAATGTTCGGGATGCGAACGGTTTTTGCTCCGGGGCGTCGTCGCGGGTGCCGCACCAGACCGTTCGCATGGCACTCTCGGGTGGAGAGTGCCAACACCCCTACCCTAAGAACGATCTGGCACTCGGTCAACCTGAGTGCCAGATTCCCCCACCCCACCCACCCCCAATTCCTCATCAATGTGCCCCCAACTGCGCTAGAAGCAGTTAATCCTCCCCACTGATGGCAGGCTCAGCCCGTGGACCTCGACACCGCGGCCTGGCTGGCTAGCACCCACGGCCGGGCCGCGCTCGCGACCGCCACCACGCACGACGACCGCGCTCACGATCGCGCCGCGGCTGGGGACGCAACCGCGATCGATCCGCTCCGCGCAGCCACGGCGTTACGCAAGGCCGATCCCAGCCTGGATCCGACCCAAGCCGCCGCCGTCCTAACCCAAGTGCGGCTCCGACGTCGAGCCCGGCCGCGGCTCGGCGACATCGTCGAGCACTTACTGCTCACCGAAGACGGCGCCGAACAGGCAACCCGAACGGAGGTAGCCAAGCTGCGCGCCCGACGATTCGTCGAGTCAGGTGCGACGCGCGTCGCCGACCTCGGCTGCGGGCTAGGGCTCGACTCCATCGCGTTCGCCCAAGCTGGCCTGTCGGTATCAGCGGTTGAGCGGGACCACGTCACGGCCGCGCTAGCCCGGGCCAACGCCGACGCACTCGGCCTGAGCCATCTGCTCGACGTCACCACCGGAGACGTAGTCGCCGATCTCGAACTACTCAACGCCACGCTCGCGCGGACAGATGCAGCCTTCGTCGACCCGGCACGACGTGATCCCAAGGCACGGACCGATGGACGCAGCGTGCGGATGACTGACCCCAGGTCTTGGTCTCCGCCTTGGTCGTGGGTCGAGGAACTCGCCATCAAGGTTCCACAACTGGCCGCGAAGGTGGCACCCGGTGTTCCCCACGAGCTCACCCCGCCAGCAGGTTGTGCGACGTGGTCGAGCGTCGACGGCACGCTGGTCGAAGCCGAAATCGGCTGGGCAGCAATGAATCCCGGCCACATACGTCGCCGCGCCGTCGTGATCCGAGGGACGGACACACACATCGTTGAATCGGCCCATGACCTTGTCGACGAGGTCGCGCCACCAACCGCCTCCGTCGGCTCATGGCTGCTTGAACCTGACGATGCAATCATCCGCTCGGGCCTGGTCGGTGACCTAGTCGCGAGCGTCGCAGGATGGCTACTCGACGCCCGTGTCGCCTACGTCAGCACTGACGTCGAACCACAAACCCCGCTCGCAGCGATATTCCGGGTGCGTGAGGCACTGCCGTTCACCATTCGCGCACTGCGCGACACACTGGTTGCCGACGGCATTGGCCACGTTGTCGTGAAGAAGAGAGCGATCTCAGCGGACCCTGACAACGTCCGAAAAGAGTTGGCTCTCAAGCCCTCTCGCACATCAGCCGTTGTGATTCTAACTCGGATTGGCGATGACCCATGGGCCTTCGTCTGCGACCCCAGCTAATCGGCGACTGACCGAAATCAGCGGCAATCGCCGTCAATGGCGAGCATCTCGGACAGACAACGACGAATCAGCGCGAAGCAGACGCGGCGATCTCGGCAATAGCAACGGGCCCAAGGCCACAACAGCCACCAACGAGGGAGACCCCCGACTCAAACCACGACGCGACAGCGGCGGACGAAAGGGTGTCGGCGCCGGCGCCCAGCCACACTGACGCGGCACCGTCCCACACTCGCCCTGCATTCGGATAGACGACGATGGCCAACTCTGGCTCGATGGCGCGAATCCGTTCAACGAGTCCGGTCACGAACTCTGGCTTCGTACAATTGATGCCGATCGCCGCAATCCCAGCAGCAGCAACGACTGCCGCGGCCTCTTCGATGGGCTGACCCGCACATGTAAGCGCAGCATCCGCACACGAAAATGACAACCAAGCCGGGATATCGATGCCATCAAGCGCATCGATGAGGGCCACAGCTTCATCGACGTCGGGCACTGTCTCGATAGCCAGAAGATCTGGCGACGCTGCCGCCAACACCTCGAGCCGCGCACGATGAAACTCAACAAGAAAGTCATTCGACAGCCCGTATCGCCCGCGATATTCCGAGCCATCGTGCAAAGTGGCGCCATACGGACCGACTGAAGCCGCAACCAACATCGCCTGCGAAGCGCCGTCAGCCTGAGCCACTGCACGCGCCTCATGCACAAGTCGAACCGAGAGCGCGAGGAGATCGTCGGCCTCGCTCGAGCTAAGCCCTGCGCGCTCAAAGCCAGAACGCGACGCCTGATAAGACGCCGAAATCCCAACGGTGGCACCGACTGCGAAGTACGCACGATGAACATCGCGAATCGCTGACGGATCATCACGTAACAGCCGTGCTGACCAAAGCGACCCTGAAAGATCGTGGCCTCTCGCCTCCAGTTCGGACGCAAGGCCGCCATCAATCGCGGCCGGACCCCCGCGCAGTAACTCGCGGAATGAGGTCATCGACGTGCACCCTCAAAAACTGTCACTGTCACATCAATCCCTCGCGAGCGCTGACCTCGGTGACCAACATGGACGAGTCTGCCGGTATGGCAAGTGAACTCGGCGCTCGACCTCGGGCCACCATCTCGGCACCCAGCGCCGCCACCATAGCCCCGTTGTCGGTGCATAGGCCTGGACGCGGGATGCGAACGGTGATACCCGCTGCAGCGCAACGTTGTTCAGCCATCGACCGCAGACGCGAATTTGCAGCAACCCCGCCACCGATGACCAAGGTGTCGACCCCGTGCTCCTTGCACGCGAGCACGGCCTTGCGCGTCAATATGTCGACCACCGCCTCCTGAAACGACGCAGCGACGTCAGCGACGGGCACGGCCTCGCCGGCCGCTTCGCGTGCCTCGACCCACCGCGCGACCGCGGTCTTCAATCCACTGAACGAGAAGTCAAAGCGATGCTCCTGCATGTCGCGCGATGAGGAGAGTCCGCGCGGAAACTCGATCGTGATGAGGCCGTCGACCGCCATCCGGTCGATGTGTGGCCCGCCCGGAAACGGAAGGCCCAGCACCCTCGCCACCTTGTCGAAGGCCTCACCTGCTGCATCATCCACAGTGGCACCCAGCGATCGGATGTCATTCGTGACATCAGGCACGAGAAGCAACGATGAATGGCCACCGGATACGAGCAGCGCCATGGTGGGCTCGGGCAGCGGACCATGCTGAAGTTGATCCACCGCTACGTGAGCCGCAAGGTGGTTGATGCCGTAGAGCGGGCGATCGAGTGCGATCGCGAGCGCCTTCGCCGCAGCGACCCCCACTAGGAGCGCACCGGCCAAACCTGGGCCAGCGGTAACCGCGATTGCGTCAATGTCTGACAGCGCCATACCCGCGTCGCTGCAGGCACGACGAATGGTGGGCACCATCGCATCTAGATGTGCCCGGCTCGCAACCTCGGGCACGACCCCGCCAAAGCGTGCGTGCTCGTCGACACTGCTTGCGACCGCGTCAGCAAGCAACGTAGTGCCACGGACGATGCCTACCCCGGTCTCATCGCACGATGTCTCAATCCCGAGCACGATCGGTTGGTCGTTCATGACACTGATTCCTCCCGGAGGGATCGCCTCAGCACCAAGGCATCTCGGCCGGGGCCGTAGTAGTTGCTTCGACGCGCCTGGTGCTCAAAGCCCAGCGAGCCGTATAGCGCTATCGCGGCCACATTCTGGGCTCCCACTTCAAGGAAAATATGACTGCAACCTCGAGTCCGGGCCTCGTCGAGGAGCCCCCGCATCAACTCTCGACCCAGCCCGCGGCCCTGCGATCGCTGCGCGACTGCGATGGTCTGCACGTCGCTCTCGGGCGCCAGGGCAAACAGCCCGACATACGCGTCGACACCCTGTTCGTCTTCATGAACGACGTACCAACGGTTGGCAGGTACGTGTGCGAGTTCACTCCAGAACTGCTCGGCGGTCCACGCGGTCTCGGGGAATACCTGATGTTCGATAGCGATGACGGACTCGATGTCCCACCAGCGCATCGGTCGAACCGTCACGAGGGAGTCACCCGCTTTCGGCTCACATTTGCGACAGCGTCAGGGCGACGCAGGTACAGCGGAATGGGATCGACCACAAACTCGGGCTGATCAAGCGCGACACGCACGAGCCATTCGGCCGAAACCAACAATGGCTCTCGACCATCGTCGAAGTACTCGGGATAGAGCGCAGCTCCAGCGCCAACCACCTGACCGGAGCGAGCCACGGGATCGACAGCATCGGGGCGCAGTACGACGGGGCCTGAGCGACGCCGGCCGTCAACTCCATACGTCGCGAGGTACACCTCTTTACGACGCGCATCCGTAGCCACGGCGAACTCTGCAGTGACTGCGTGATCAAAGACGGCCTGCGCAGCGATCGCATCGAGTGAGCACACCCCTGAGACGGGGATCCCCAACGCGTCACCCATCACACGTGCAGTGACAATCCCTATGCGCAATCCAGTGAACGGTCCGGGGCCAACCCCAACGATGATGCGTGACAAGCCAACGGCCGTAATCCCAGCAGCAGCAAGTACTCTGGCGATCACCGGAGCGAGCAGCTCGCCGTGCGCCGTTGCGCCGTACTCGACCGACGCAGCGCGCACTGTGGAGCCGTCGTGCACCGCGACTGTGACCGCTGCCGATGAGGTATCAAGCGCCAAGATGGTCATGAACCAGCGCCACCAACGCCATCAGCGCCACCAATGACTTGTGTCAGATCAACGTTCGCCCATCGAGGGCCAACCACTGAAATGGTGACAGCCCGCGGCTCATCACCCTCGGCACCTGAGTTGAGCGTGAGTGCGCCGAGCTCCCGTTCGAGATGCACGACAAGACGATCTTCCGACAGGCCCTCGACCTTGTCGGTGCCCCACTCAACCACGGTCACCGAATCGGAGAGGGCAGCATCGAGATCGAGATCATCGACCTCAAGGCTTGACCCGAGCCGGTACGCGTCAACATGCACAAGAGCAGGGCCGCCAATGGTTGAGGGGTGAACTCGCGCGATGACAAAGGTGGGAGAAGTGATCGCACCGCGTACGTGCAGCCCGCGTCCAATCCCTTGTGTCAAAGTTGTTTTCCCCGCACCAAGCGGGCCAGAAAGTACAACGAGGTCACCGGGTCGGAGGACCTGAGAAATCCGTTCGCCCAGTTCGTGCATGGCCGTTCGATCGGCTATCACGGTCGATGTCACGCAGACTCCTGCCACCCAGGGAGGTTTAGTCGGACACGAACGATCAGATCACGGAGATGCTGATTGACTTCTGGATACTTCTCCAGCATCACCATGTGTCCGCTGTCGGGCACCAGCACGAACTCCGCGGTTTCGATGCGACGAACAATCTCCCCGCTGTGTTCGGCGGGAGTGAGAAGGTCCGAATCGCCAACCAGGACAAGGGTTTCCACTCGACCAAGTGCATCGAGCGCGATCCGCTTGTCATGCTCTTGCAGAGTCGGCAGGAAGTCGGCGACGACGTCGATCGGCGTGGACGACACCATCCGGTGCACGAACGAAGCCACGGCAGGGGAAGCGTCCGACCCGAATGAGTACAACTTGGTGATCAGGTACTCGAGATCACCACCAACTTGGCGTCCGCGCTCGACCAAGTCAGCACGCTGGGCCAACACGTTTGCGATCTTGGGGGCCAGCGAATGAAAGGCTTTCGCTAGTGGCGCTGGCAGCCCCAACGAAATGTCGGAAAGCCCGCCAGAACTTGTTGCCAGCAGGGCCACGCCTCGTACTCGATGGCCGAATTCTTCACTGTTCTGTGCGGTGTACGACATGACCGTCATACCGCCCATGGAATGGCCGACGAGGATAAGCGGGCCGGTGGGGGCTGCCACCTTGATAACCCGTTCAAGATCTCGGCCGAGTTGATCGATCGTCGCATTTGCCGAGAATCCGCGTTCACTACGGCCATGCGAACGCTGATCCCAGAAGACCAGACGGGCGAGATCCCCTAGATCCCGGCGTTGGTAGTGCCATGAATCCTGCTCGAGCGCATAACCATGGGAGAAGACCACCGTGAGGCCATCGCCGAGCCTTTCCGCTAACGAGCCCGGCGGTGGATCATCGACTTCGACATGTAGCAGTGCGCCGTCGTCGGCGTAGACAGGCACTACTCGCCCACGAATCTGGCCAAAGGGCTCAGCGCGCTCTGGATCGGTGGCGATGGCACGACGAGTAATTCCTCGCTGCGCCGCAATGCCCACGGCAGCGCCGACTGCAGCAGCAGCACCAACGGCGCCAAGGAGACCGGCAATCCGCCCGATGTTTGATCCCTCGTTGCTCATCTATCCGCCCCGAGGTATGCCCGCGGCACCCGCGGGCCGATCCGCGTGACGATCTCGTAGGCGATGGTGCCGCAGGCTGCGGCCCAATCGTCCGCGGTGGGGCCATCGACGCCGAACAGCACTACTTCATCGCCAGGGCTGGCCGGATCTGACCCAAGATCGACAACAACCTGATCCATCGACACGCGACCAGCAATCGTGCGGAGGCGCCCAGCGGCAAGCACAGGGCCAGCATTGACGGCGGCTCGCGGGAGCCCATCGGCGTAGCCCATCGGGATCAGCCCCACACTCGTAGGCTCGCGCGTGACGTACTCGTAGCCATACGACACCCCGACACCCGCTGGCACCTGCTTCACAGACGCAAGCAGCGCTCGAAGGGACATCACCGGAGTCAAACCAAGGTCTGCCGACGTGCCGATTTCCTCACCAGGGCTGAGCCCATAGATGGCAATCCCTGGACGCACGAGGTTGTAGCGCGACTGTGGCAGAACGAAGGTCGCCGCAGAGTTAGCCATATGCAGAACCTCGGGCTCGAGCCCCACGCCTCTCGCATAGTCGACGGCCGAATCAAACGCCGCGGTTTGGCTCGCATTGCTTGGCTCGGCGGGCCGATCAGCATTGGCGAAGTGCGACCAAAGACCAACAACCTCAACCAGACCCAGCGACTGCAACGCGTGAGCCGCCTGCGCCAACTCCGACCAGTCCGCAATCGTTCCGCCACCTCGCGAAAGACCGGTGTCGACCTTGAGGTGTACTCGAGCGCGACGTCCAGCCGACTTGGCCGCAGCCGCGACAGCATCGAGCGACCACCGCGCCGAGACCGAGATGTCGATGTCGTTGTCGATGCACTCGGCCCACCGAGCACCAGGTGAACCGAGCCAAGCAAGCACACGCCCGCCAACGCCGGCAGAACGCAACGCGAGTGCTTCGTCGAGCAGCGCCACACCTAGCCAGGTCGCACCCGCGTCGCGCGCAGCGACAGCACAGGGCACAAGGCCATGACCGTATGCATCAGCCTTGACGATCGCCATGACGTCGGCACCCGATGCGACCTCACGACACCGACCAACATTTGCTCGAAGCGCATCGAGGTTGATCGCAGCCACCGCGCCTCGGGCGCGCGCGTTGACGGTCCAGGTTGCCGACTCCGCGGGAGTGGTAACCATGGGGAGTCGACCCGGATTCTGCAGCGCACTCACCCTGTCAGTGTGGACCACGAAGTACTCACCGTGTGACTCGGTATGGGACTGTGCCGGTCATGTCGTCGAGTCGACGTAGTTGCCCCAAAGCGACTGGGAGCGCCGAAAGCAGTTCAACCGCAGTGATCGTGCGACCGCCAGTTGTTGCGAGCGCGCCCGCCAGGCCGTGCGTATGCGCCGCAACTCCAGCGAGCAGCGCGGCATCGCGGTCGCTGACTGGGCCGTGTGCCGCAGCATGCGCGAGCAAAGAGCCGAGGAATCCAGCTAGCACATCACCAGATCCTGCAGTCGCAAGTTCCGGTGGAGCCGACGTAGCGACGTACATCTCGCCGCTACTCCCTCCGACTAACGTGGCTGATCCCTTGAGCAGCACCACCGAGTTGAACCGAGCGGCAAGTTCTCTGACGGCAGACCGCTGGTCGATGTCGAGCGGTCGTCCCGCGAGGCGCGCGAACTCACCTGCGTGTGGTGTGAGCACTGTGACCGAAGTCCGCGCTACAACCGCCGCGCGCAGTTGGTCATCATTGGCTAGCAAGGTCAGCGCATCGGCATCGAGCACCAGCGGTACGTCGGTCGCGATGCAATCCTCGAGCGCAGCTCGAGCGAACTCGTCGGTACCCCTACCTGAGCCGACGACCCAGCACTGCACTCGCCCCGCGTCCGCGATTCGGCCAGACGTCGCAACAACATCTGGCCAAGCGCAGATCACCTCGGTATCCGCTGGCGCGCAATAGCGCACGAATCCAGCAAGTCCGGTTCGCGCACCTCCGGCCGAGAGCACCGCGGCCCCCGGATACTTCGCAGAGCCAGTGGAAAGCCCAACGACACCGCGCGAATACTTGTCATCAGATGACGTTGGTCGCGCGAGATGTGATCCTGCAAAACCGTCATCGACGTGCACAAGAACTTCATCGGCGGGAAGCGAATCCAGATCCAAACCGAGGTCGATCACTTCGATCGCTCCGGCGTATGACCGCCCTACTCCGAGCAGCAGCCCTGGCTTCAACGCGCCCATCACAACGGTCCGAACCGCAGCGACTGCAGCAGGCTCACTGCCCTCCGACACAGATCCAGTATCGGAGTCAACGCCCGTAGGAACATCGATGGAAAGCACTGGAATTCCTGAAGAATTCGCTTGTACAAACAGTGTGCTAGCCGCGGGACGAAGCGGGCCACGACCCCCCACCCCAGCAATGGCGTCAATCAACAGATCCGCACGTTCGACCAGTTCGCATGCCCCAGCTAGATCGTCGATGTGGCTCAGACGACCACCAGCCTCGACGAACGCCTCCGCCCCAGATTTGTGCCAACGATCGCTCATCAAGACGGCATCAACCCGAGCACCGCGGCGCACTAGGTACACACCGGCATACAGCCCATCACCACCGTTGTCACCTGAGCCAACCGCGATGACAACACGCGAGCCAGTCACTCGTCCTCGCACACCACCAAGAATCGACGCAGAAGAGACACCTACCGCCCAAGCTGCTCGGCGCATGAGCGAGCCACCAGGTGCTTGGGTCATCGCCTGCGCGTCGAGTCGTCGATTCGTCGACGCGGAGATCGCGACCTTTTGCGCGCGCATGGTCACCCGCTCTCAGCGATGACGTACGCGATCGCAACATCACCGTCGTGGGTGAGTGAGAGATGCCAGGTAACAACGCCCTGCTCAGTAGCCAACTCAAGGACCGAGCCGGTGATCTTCAGCCAGGGCCGACCAGCACTGTCACCCACCACCTCGCAGTGATGCCAAGTCATGCCATGTGGGGCGCCGAGTGCTTTGGCGACAGCTTCCTTCGCAGCGAAACGGGCAGCAAGTGAGGCTTCCGTGCGAGGACGCCCGTCTTCAGTGGTGCGTTCACGAAGTGAGAAGAGCCGTTCGATCAGTCCAGGAGTGCGGTGCAAGGTCGCGGCGAAGCGCGGCACGTTGACCACATCGATGCCAATCCCAACGATCACTGCGCCAGCCTGTCATTAGTAGTGACCGAATGTGAGCCTGACTGCTACTCGACCGTCACACTCTTGGCCAGGTTGCGTGGCTGGTCGACGTCATGCCCCTTCGCGGCCGCCATTGCCGCAGCGAAAACCTGCAGTGGGACGGTGGCGACCAACGGCTGCATCAAGGTTGGGCAAGCCGGGATGCGAATGAGGTGATCGGCATAGGGCACCACGGACTCATCGCCCTCTTCGGCGATGACGATGGTGCGGGCACCGCGAGCTCGCACTTCTTGGATGTTGGAGACGATCTTCTCGTGCAGCAAGCCACGACCCGTGGGCGAGGGCACGATCACAATCACCGGAACACCTTCTTCGAGAAGGGCTATCGGGCCATGCTTAAGCTCGCCAGCAGCAAAGCCTTCGGCGTGCATATAGGCCAATTCCTTGAGTTTCAGTGCGCCTTCAAGAGCGACTGGGAAACCGACATGTCTACCGATGAACAGAACCGAAGGTGCATCCTTGAGCTCTGCGGCGAGAGCCTTCATCTCCTCGGAGGTGTCCAACACAAGGTCGACCTTGCGGGGCATGTCCGAGAGGTCACGCACGATCGCTGAGATCTCGTCACCGAATTTGTTGCCGCGTACCTGCGCGACGAAAAGGGCTACCAGGTAGCAGGCCACCAACTGGGTGAGAAACGCCTTCGTGGACGCAACCGCGACCTCTGGGCCTGCGTGCGTATAGAGCGCCGCATCCGATTCACGGGGAATCGTGGAACCCTGCGTGTTACAGATGGCAAGTACCCGCGCACCTTGCTCGCGCGCGTAACGCATGGCCATCAAGGTGTCCATGGTCTCGCCGCTCTGCGAAATCGCGATCACCAAAGTGCGAACATTGACTACCGGATCGCGGTAGCGGAACTCACTCGCAAGTTCGACCTCGCATGGCAGACGAGTCCAATGCTCCAGCGCGTACTTCGCGACCATGCCCGCGTGATACGCAGTGCCGCAAGCGATTACGACGACCTTGTCAATCTCTCGCAGCTGCGCTTCAGTAAGGCGCATCTCGTCGAGTTTTAGGAGTCCGGCCGCGTCAACGCGGCCGAGCAAAGTGTCAGCTACTGCTTTGGGCTGCTCAGCGATTTCCTTCGCCATGAACGTTTCGTAGCCACCCTTTTCGGCGGCCGAAGCATCCCAAGTGACTTCGTACTCGGTGACCTCTGCCGGGACGCCGTAGAAATCGGTAACAGTGATCTGGTCACGAGTGATCTCGACAACTTGGTCCTGACCAAGCTCGATTGCATGTCTAGTGTGGGCGATGAAAGCGGCAACATCGGAGGCCAAGAAGTTCTCACCGATCCCGCGCCCGACAACCAGTGGGCTGTTGCGACGAGCGGCGACCACGACGTCGGGGATATCGGAATGCAGCGCCACCAATGTGAACGCGCCGGAAAGCCGGCGGCAGACCAGCCGCATGGCTTCAGCGAGATCCATTCCGGTTGACGGCAAGATCGCCGCGAGCAGATGCGCTACTACCTCGGTATCGGTTTCCGACCGCAGAGTGACGCCAGCCTGGGTCAGCTCATCGCGGAGTTCGGCGAAGTTCTCGATGATGCCGTTGTGAATGACGGCAACCTTGCCATCCTCGCTGACATGGGGATGCGCATTGGCGTCGGTAGGGCCGCCGTGGGTGGCCCACCGTGTGTGTCCGATACCGATGACTGACTCGGGCAACGGGTCGCTGCCGAGCAGCGATTCCAGGTTCGCGAGCTTGCCGGCTTTCTTGCGGGTCTCGAGTTGTCCACCCGAAACCACCGCCACGCCAGCCGAGTCATAACCGCGGTATTCCAGACGACGCAGGCCATCCACCACAACCGCTAGCGCCTGCTTCTCACCGACATACCCCATGATTCCGCACATGAGCCAAAGCCTATCTCGCAACTGGCAGCAGGCCCTTCAGCGCCGTTTGCGGCAAGCCGGTCAGCCAACAGAACTAGCTACAGAACTAGCGACCGCAACTAGCCAAGTGACGACGCGACAACCGCGGCAAGCTGCTCTGCAATCGTCTGCGCCTGTTCAGCCGTGGCCGCCTCTACCATCACTCGCACAAGGGGTTCAGTGCCCGAGGGACGCAGCAGCACTCTGCCCGTGGACCCGAGCTCAGCCCGAGCCTTGGTCAAGGCCCCAGCGAGTGTTTCGTCGGAGTCGACTCGCTTCTTATCGACATCGCGCACATTGATCAAGACCTGCGGCAACTTCTGCACGATCCCGGCAAGATCAACCAGGGTGCGGCCGGTCTCGGCCATCCGAGCGAGCAAGTGCAAAGCGGTGAGAACACCGTCACCGGTGGTGGCGTATTCGGACATGATCACGTGTCCGCTCTGTTCACCGCCGAGGACGAATCCACCATCGCGCATGGCTTCCAAAACGTACCTATCGCCGACTCCTGTTTCGACAACAGTCAACTCGGCCGCCTCGACCGCCAAGCGGAAGCCAAGATTGGCCATCACCGTGGCGACAACAGTGTCGTGGACCAGAGCGCCGCGCTCACGTAACGCGATGGCGAGGATCGCCAGCACGTGATCCCCATCGACCAGTGAGCCATCGGCGGCGACCGCGAGGCAGCGATCAGCATCACCATCGAAGGCAACGCCTGCATCAGCGCCATGCTCGTCGACGGCCTCGATCAGCGACTCGAGGTGAGTGCTACCACAACCATCGTTGATGTTTAGCCCGTTGGGCGTGGTGTGAATCTCGATCACCTCGGCGCCCGCAAGACGAAGGGCATCGGGTCCGACAACTGAGGCCGCGCCGTTGGCGCCGTCGACTACAACACGCAAACCATCGAGCCGATTGGGCAGGGTCGAGAGTAGATGCTCGACGTACATGCGACCGCCGTCGCTGTAGTCGGTCACTCGTCCGACATCGGCCCCCAGTGGCCGTGACCAGTCTTCGCGCAGCCGTGCTTCGATCGCTGTCTCAACGTCGTCAGCAAGCTTGTGCCCGCCCCGGGCCAGGAACTTGATTCCGTTGTCTGGCATGGGATTGTGGCTCGCCGACAAGATGACGCCGAGGTCAGCGTTGAGCGCACCGGTCAGGTAGGCGATGGCCGGTGTAGGAAGCGAGCCAGCACGCCACACATCAACGCCTGCACTCGCAAGACCAGCAACAACCGCCGCGGTCAGGAACTCGCCGCTGGCCCGAGTGTCGTCGCCGACAACCGCGACGGGCCGCCGACCGCCTGGAGTGCTAAACGCCCCGACATCGCCGAGGACGTGAGCAGCAGCAACGGCTAGATCAAGTGCGAGCTCTGCGGTGAGGTCAGCATTAGCCACGCCCCGCACACCATCGGTACCAAAAAGTCGACCCACGACACACCTCACGTTGACCCTGCTGACAGCGGACGCCTAACCCAGACATGCCGATGCCCCGAGCGTAGCCCGGGGCATCGGTTAATGCTGGTAACCCTCGAGAGGGTGTAGCGACTAGCGCTTGGAGTACTGCGGAGCCTTGCGGGCCTTCTTCAGACCAGCCTTCTTGCGCTCCTTGACTCGCGCATCGCGAGTGAGGAAGCCGGCCTTCTTCAGGGCCGGACGGTTAGCGTCGGTGTCGATCTCGTTGAGGGCGCGAGCAATGCCCAGACGAAGTGCACCGGCCTGACCAGAAACGCCACCACCGGAGATCCGGCAGAGAACGTCAAAGCGGTCATTGAGGTCGAGCGTTGCGAACGGCTCATTGACCAACTGCTGGTGCACCTTGTTCGGGAAGTACTCATCTAGTGCGCGGCCGTTGATCACCCAGCGTCCGGTGCCCGGAATGATGCGAACGCGGGCGATGGCTTCCTTGCGACGGCCAGTGGCCGCCGCAGGTGCAATCGTTGCCTCGCGCTGCACAGCGGCAACCGAAGACTTGGGAGTCTCGGTCGTGTATTCGCTTACGTCACCATCGGTGTCATCGTCGGTGTCGTAAGGGTCGATCTCAGTGTTCTCCGCGACAGTCTCGCTCACGCCCACGGGTCCTTTCGTCTATTCGTTGTTCGCCGTGGCGCTTACTGCGCGACCTGCGTGATCTCATATGGCTTGGGCTGCTGCGCGATGTGGGGGTGCTCCGGACCCGCGTACACCTTCAGCTTCGTGATGACGTGATTACCCAACTTGTTGTGCGGAAGCATGCCCTTAACGGCCTTCTCCACTGCACGACGAGGGTTGGACGCGAGCAGGTCGACGTAGGACGTCGCGCGCAAGCCGCCCGGGTAACCGGAGTGACGGTAGTCCATCTTCTGCTCGCGCTTATTGCCGGTAAGGGCGACCTTGTCAGCGTTGATGATGATGACGAAGTCACCGCCATCGACGTGCGGCGCGAACGTCGGCTTGTGCTTGCCGCGAAGCAGCGCTGCTGCTTGCGTGGCAAGACGGCCGAGGACGACGTCCGTGGCATCGATGACGTGCCACTCGCGAGTGACATCGCCGGGCTTCGGGCTGTACGTACGCACGGTTGTCGCCTTCGTTCTCGTCGGGAGGTGCGGAACGGGCCAGATCGGCTCGCACCACGGGTCGTACCGTGTGGAACACCTGAGAGGGTGCACACCCCAGGGCGCAAGTTCACGAAGGTTCTCGTGAAGCCCGCACACACGGCGACACGCCAGAGTACCTGTATCGCGCCGAGGCGGTCAAAACGCGCCCCCTACTGCTACTGGGCAGACCGCTTTCAGGGACGGACTGGCCTGGACTCATCCCACACAGGTTCGGGCGTTTCACGCACTGTGCCATCGGCCGAGAACACAATGTATCGGTCGAAACCACGAGCGAACCAACGATCGTGGGTGACCGCCAAGACCGTGCCTTCAAAGCCTGCCAAGCCCTCCTCGAGCGCTTCGGCGCTGGCGAGGTCAAGGTTGTCGGTCGGCTCGTCCAGCAGCAGCAGAGTGGCCCCGGAGAGCTCGAGCAGCAGAATCTGAAACCGCGCCTGCTGTCCTCCAGAAAGCGATTCGAAGGTCTGATCGGCAGCGTATGAGAGTTCATACCGATCAAGCCGTCGACTAGCCGCCTCTCGTCCCATGCCATCTCGGTGATCATCACCTCGGTGCAAGACCTCGAGCAACGTCTTGCCTACCAACTCTGGATGCTCATGGGTCTGCGCGAACCAGCCGGGCCTGACGCGGGCGCCGAGCCGGGCGACCCCAGTGTGCTTAACCACAGCCAGGGGCACATCGCCAACCGGTCGATGCTCGATGTCGGGATCGCTCCCTCCTGCGGCAAGCAGGCGAAGGAAGTGCGACTTCCCCGAACCGTTGGCCCCAAGTACGGCGATGCGCTCGCCGAACCAGACCTCCAGATCGAACGGTGCCATCAATCCGGTGAGCTCCAACTGCTCACAGACCACAGCCCGCTTGCCTGTCCTGCCGCCAACGAGCCGCATACGAACGCTCTGCTCGCGCGCGATCTCTTGTGGCGGTCCGGCTTCCTCGAACTTCGCAAGACGAGTCTTAGCCGCCTGATACCGGCTAGCCAATCCGTCATTGAACTTCGCTTTTGTCTTGTACATCAGCACGAGAGCTTTGAGTTTCGCGTGCTCTTCATCCCAGCGACGGCGAAGTTCTTCAAGCCGCGTGAAGCGATCGGCACGAGCAGCGTGGTAGGTCGAGAACCCGCCACCGTGTGTCCACGTGGTGTTCCCCGCTGCGCCGAGTTCGACTGTGACCACCTGTGTTGCGGTGCGCGCCAACAACTCTCGGTCGTGCGAGACGTACAGCACTGTCTTGGGCGATTCGGCGAGTCGTCGCTCAAGCCATTCCTTACCGGGTACGTCGAGGTAGTTGTCGGGCTCGTCGAGGAGCAGCACATCATCTGGCCCGCGAAGCAGCGCCTCAAGGGCCAGCCGCTTTTGCTCACCGCCTGACAGAGTGCGCGTCTCGCGGTACTGCGCCTTGTCAAAGGGGATGCCTAGCGCCGCGACAGTGCAGGTATCCCAGAGGACCTCCGAGTCATACCCGCCGGCGTCCGCCCAGTCGGCGATCGCCTGGGCATAAGCCATCTGGGTGGGCTCGTCCTCGGCCTCCATCATGGCCAGCTCAGCGGCATCCAGGGCCTTGGCAGCGTCGTAGATACGCGGTGGCGAAACCGAGATAAGTAAGTCACGCACGGTGGATTCATCGCGCACTTGGCCGATGAACTGTCGCATCACACCAAGGCCACCCGAGCGAATGATGGCGCCCTCTTGTATGTCGAGATCGCCTGCTACCAAACGCATTAGGGTGGTCTTGCCAGCGCCATTCGCGCCAACAAGTGCCACCTTGGCGCCATCGGCTACCCGAAAGCTCACTTCGTCCAGCAGCACCCTTCCATCAGGCAGGGAGTGTGTGACTTTGGCTACCTCAACATGACCCACAACGATCAGTGTGACGCCCCGCGGGCCGGGTAGGCCAATCCGGCTCCAGGCTCGCGTTCGCCTCGATTGAAGGCAGCCGCAACTGAAGCAGGGGAATGGTCGGAGCGGGCGTGCCAAGTTCGCTTTCTGGACGAGGTGCCTATCAGCAGGCCGCGGCGCGGCAACTACATCACGCGCGCTGAGAGCACCGAGCGGCCAGACCTAACTCAGTCTTCGTCGTATCCGTAGCTGTCGGTGTCGCTGTCGGTGTCGCTGTCGGTGTCGCTTCCGGAGCAGCAGCCCGCTCGCCCGTCCTCGCCTCGGAACCTGCGCGATCGCTCTGCCTGCGCTGCGAGATCGTGATCGGGCGCAAACTCGACATGTTCCAGACAGAGCCCGATGGGGGAAATGACGTCAACCTCCGGCACTCGTCGACGACCGGCCAGCAACTGCGCCGGCCACTCGATCGGTCGACGACCATCGCCCACGGGCAGCAGAGCACCCACAACCGAGCGCACCATCGAATGACAGAACGCATCCGCGCGGATAGTCATGACGGCTAGATCAGATTCAGGTTCGCGGACCCACGCAAGTTCCTTCAGGGTTCGCACGGTGCTAGCGCCGGGTCGACGTCGGCAGTAGGCCGCGAAGTCATGTTCACCCAGCAGCGCCTGCGCTGCCTCATTCATCGCGCCGATATCCAGCCGCCCACCACGGCGGCCCGGATGGTGCAGGACATGCGAACGCACCAGCGGATCGGATCCACCTGGGATGTCTGACACCCGGTATGTGTACGTACGCGACAGTGCCGACCAGCGCGCGTGAAAGCCAGCTGGGGCAAGCCCTATTGCGCGCACCCGCACATCCGCAGCGAGGACCCCGGCTAGTCGACGTACCGCTAGATCATCACCACGCTGAGCCAAGCTTTGCCACGCAGCGGCAGGCACGTCTGAGTGCGCCACCTGACCACGAGCGTGCACTCCGGTATCGGTACGTCCGGCACATGCGATGCGCACGTGATCCTGGACGCGCAGGACGAGAGCCAGCGCGGACTCGAGTTCGCCTTGCACCGTTCGCAGCCCAGGCTGGCGGGCCCAGCCGCGAAACTCGCTGCCGTCATAGGCAAAATCAAGCCGAAGACGAACGAGCCCGTCACCCCCGAAAGGGGCGACGGGCTCATCAAGTTCGGACAGGGAACTCAGCCTTCGTCCTGCGTTTCCGGGGTGGCCGGCTCTGCAGCCTGCGCCTCAGGAGCCTCGACTACCTCTTCAGCCGCAACCTCTTCGGCTGCAACCTCTTCGGCAACCTCTTCAGCCGCAACCTCTTCGGCTGCAACCTCTTCGGCAACCTCTTCGGCTGCAACCTCGTCACTGGCGTCCTCGGCTACATCCTCAGCAACCGCGGCAGCGGCAGCAGCGGCGGCGGCAGCAGTTGCCTTCTCCTTGGCTGCACGCTTGGCGGCAGCGGTGGCCTCAGCCACAACTGCCTCAGGCAGCGCCTCAACGAGTTCGATCACTGCCATGGGGGCAGCGTCGCCCTTGCGGGGGCCAAGCTTGGAGATTCGGGTGTAGCCGCCGGGACGAGTCTCGTAGCGCGGACCAATCTCGGTGAACAACTCGTGCACCACACCCTTGTCACGGATGACGGCAAGCACCCGGCGACGAGCGTGCAAGTCACCACGCTTCGCCAAGGTGATGAGGCGTTCGGCCAACGGACGAAGGCGCTTGGCCTTGGCCTCGGTGGTCGTGATCTTGCCGTGCTCGAACAGCGCGGTCGCAAGGTTCGCGAGCATGAGCCGCTCGTGCGCCGGACCGCCGCCGAGGCGGGGACCCTTTGTGGGCGTAGGCATGTAAGTCTCCTGGTGATGGGGATCCGATGGGCGGGCGGCTCGTTAGAGCTGCTCGTCCTCGGCAAATCCCTGGTCGTCATCGTCGTCGTCGTCGTAGAACGACACAACGCTGGTCGGGTCGAACCCGGGCGGGCTGTCCTTGAGCGCCAGTCCGAGGGTGACGAGCTTGGCCTTAACCTCGTCGATCGACTTGGAGCCGAAGTTACGAATGTCGAGCAAGTCAGCCTCGCTGCGACCGATGAGTTCACCCACGGTGTGGATGCCCTCGCGCTTGAGGCAGTTGTATGAACGCACGGTCAGGTCAAGTGACTCGATCGGGGTCGAGAGCTGCTCGGCGACAAAGGCGTCCGCGGGTGACGGGCCGATGTCGATGCCCTCGGCGTCAAAGTTGAGCTCGCGCGCGAGACCAAACAATTCGACCAGGGTCTTACCTGCCGAAGCGATGGCATCGCGGGGAGCCATCGAGGACTTGGTCTCAACGTCGATGACCAGGCGATCGAAGTCAGTGCGCTGCTCGACACGAGTTGCCTCGACCTTGTACGTGACCTTGAGCACCGGGGAGTAGATCGAGTCAACGGGGATACGACCGATTTCCTGGCCTGGCTGCTTGTTCTGGGTGGCCGATACGTAACCACGACCACGCTCAACTACGAACTCGATCTCGATCTTGCCCTTATCGTTCAACGTGGCCAGGTGTAGGCCCGGATTGTGGACCTCGACCCCAGCCGGCGGGGCAATGTCGGCAGCCGTGACCGCGCCTGGGCCCTGCTTGCGCAGGTACATCACGACGGGCTCATCGTGCTCGGACGAAACCACCAACTGCTTGATGTTCAGGATGATCTCGGTGACATCTTCCTTGACACCGGGAACCGTGGTGAATTCGTGCAGCACGCCATCGATCCGGATGCTCGTGACAGCAGCGCCGGGGATCGAGGAGAGCAACGTTCGACGAACGGAGTTACCAAGGGTGTATCCAAAGCCTGGCTCGAGTGGCTCCATGATGAAACGTGAGCGGTACTCGGAGACTGGCTCTTCGGCGAGAGTTGGCCTTTGGGCGATCAGCATGTGCGTGGTCCTTCCGTGACGTCCGCTATTTGACGCCTTAGATGGGTGTTATGGGCTAAGCACGAACGGGGGTGGTGCAGGTATTCGAGGTGAGGGTGCCATCTTGGGCATAGCGCCCAAGACAGCCACTCACATCACTTCGAGTAGAGCTCAACGATCAGCTGTTCCTGCACCTGCGTGTCGATGACCGACCGCTCAGGCAGGGAGTGAACCAGGATCCGCATGCGCGAGGGAATGACCTCGAGCCACGCCGGCACTGCACGCTCGCCGAGTTCGGCATGTGCGATGACAAACGGCGTCATCTCACGACTCGCGACGCGCACCTCAACGATGTCGCTTGGCGACACTCGGAACGACGGGATGTCGACCTTCTTACCGTTGACGGTGATGTGACCGTGACGCACGAACTGGCGTGCCATGTCGCGGCTCTTGGCAAAGCCGGCGCGGTACACGACGTTGTCGAGGCGGGTCTCCAGGATGCGCAGCAGGTTCTCACCGGTCTTGCCCTGCTTGCGCTGGGCCTCCTCGTAGTAACCACGGAACTGCTTCTCCAGCACGCCGTAGATGCGCGCGCACTTCTGCTTCTCGCGCTTCTGCAACAGGTACTCGCTGTCCTTGGTACGACCGCGGCCGTGCTGGCCGGGCGGGTAGGGACGGCTCTCCATAGGGCACTTGGGCCCATCGCACTTGGAACCCTTGAGGAACAACTTGGTCTTCTCGCGGCGGCAGCGCTTGCAGTCTGCCCCGGTGTAACGGGCCATGATGAATAACTCTCTCTCGGGATCAGACGCGACGGCGCTTGGGAGGGCGGCAGCCGTTGTGCGGGCTCGGAGTAACGTCCTGGATCGTTCCGACCTCAAGTCCGGCTGCCTGCAGCGACCGGATGGCGGTCTCTCGACCCGAACCCGGGCCCTTAACGAAGACGTCGACCTTCTTCATGCCATGTTCCATGGCCCGACGTGCAGCGGCCTCAGCAGCCAACTGCGCGGCGAAGGGCGTGCTCTTACGCGAGCCCTTGAAGCCGACCTGACCCGAGGACGCCCATGCGATGACAGCGCCCGAGGGATCTGTGATCGAGACGATGGTGTTGTTGAACGTGCTCTTGATGTGCGCGTGACCGTGCGCAACATTCTTCTTCTCCTTGCGGCGCACCTTCTTGGCGCCCGCAGCCGTACGGCTCTTGGGAGGCATTAACAATCCGTTCTGCTTGAGGTCATCGGCCCTTCGGTCGCGGAACGGGTGCTCCGCAGGACCGTCGGACTACTACTTCTTGGCCTTCTTCTTGCCAGCCACGGTCTTCTTGGGACCCTTGCGGGTACGCGCATTGGTGTGCGTGCGCTGGCCGCGGACGGGCAGGCCACGACGGTGGCGGATACCTTGGTAGCAGCCGATCTCGACCTTGCGACGGATGTCGGCGGCAACCTCACGGCGGAGGTCACCTTCGGTCTTGTAGTTGGCCTCGAGGAAGTCGCGCAGCTTGATCAGATCGTCATCACTGAGATCCTTGACGCGGACGTCCGGGCTAACGCCCGTGGCCTCTAGCGTCTGTGCTGCTCGGGTCTTACCGATACCGAAAATGTACGTGAGTGCGACCTCGAGCCGCTTATCGCGGGGTAGGTCTACACCGACGAGACGTGCCATCGGGTGTTCTCGCTTTCGTTTCGTCCGAAGGTCTCTAAAGCGGTACCGGTCCCACCACCCAGGTGGGTCCCCAGCCTTCGGGCCGGGGGTGGCGTCCCGCACGCGGCACGTAATGCTGCGCGGGGGTCGGGCACCGCTTGCTGATGATCACCGTCGACCGCAGACCTGAGCCTGTGATCGACGTCGATCAGCCCTGCCGTTGCTTGTGGCGGGGGTTCTCGCAGATAACCATGACCCGACCATGACGGCGGATCACCTTGCACTTGTCACAGATCTTCTTGACGCTGGGATTTACCTTCATCGGTCTCTCCACGGGCTCGTGCTCTGGGCGCTAGCGCCCGTGCTTTTCGTTAGTGGACATGCAGTGCTGACGAACTGACTTGCGCCTTACTTGTAGCGGTAGACGATCCGGCCGCGGGTGAGGTCGTAGGGCGAAAGCTCTACAACAACCCGGTCGTCGGGCAGAATCCGGATGTAGTGCATCCGCATTTTGCCGCTGATGTGTGCGAGCACCTTGTGCCCATTGTCGAGTTCGACCCTGAACATGGCGTTCGGGAGCGACTCTGTGATTGTGCCTTCGAGCTCGATGGCACCGTCTTTCTTGGGCATATCCTCGCGTCTCATCCGGTTCGACTTGCATTGCGTTGGTCCAAGGTCTCGCAGCCACGACCCGACACCGGATACCCGTGAGGGAACGGTGCTTGGGCACGCCGATCTGCGACTCAATGAGCCGAATAGGAAGTCTACGTGAGAACCGGCCCTGGGCGTTAATCGGCCGGTGACCCTATCGGCTATTGCCTGACATTCCTGGCATTTACGCAGGTCAAGGACCCGCGTGCCCAACGGTCTACTTACTGTCGACGAGATGCTGGGCTTGCGACACCTGCAGCGGCGAAGCGCGCCGCACCGCCATCAAGTGCTGTGAGCACCCAGGGGCCTTCGTTGGTGAGGGCTACCGTGTGCTCCCAATGCGCCGCGCGACCACCGTCAATTGTCACGACGGTCCACTCGTCATCCAGCGTGCGCACGGCACGGCTACCGGCACACACCATGGGTTCAATGGCCAACGCCATCCCCACCACGAGCGCCAGGCTCTTCCCCGGGACGTGGTAGTTCGGGACGTTGGGCTCCATGTGCATCGACGTACCGATGCCATGGCCTACGTACTCCTCGACGATGCCGTAGTTTGCACCGCCCGGTTGGTCCCGCACCGAAGACTCGACCGCCTGGCCAATATCGTCCAACGTTCCACCGGCAAGTGCGCGAGCAAGCCCGGCCCACAGCGCCTCCTCAGTGACTCGTGAGAGTTCAGCATCAGCGGGCGTCACCTCGCCAACCGCGACCGTGATCGCGGCATCACCGTGCCAGCCTTCGACGATGGCGCCGCAGTCGATGGACACTTGGTCACCTTCGCGGAGTCGGTAATCCCCGGGGATCCCGTGCACGACCTCGGCGTTCACGGAGGTACAGATAGTCGCCGGGTACCCGTGATAGCCAAGGAAGGATGGGGTCGCCCCGAAGCTGCGAATGGATTCGCGCGAGATGGCGTCAAGGTCGGCGGTCGTGACCCCCGGCGCGACGGCCTCGCGCAGTGCTTCCAAGGTGTTCGCCACGACTAGCCCAGCCCGCCGCATCACTGCGATCTGATCGGGAGTTTTGATCTCGATGCGGTCCTTGCGCCGAAACATGCCGAGTCAGTCGTCGAGAGCAGCAAGAAGGCGGGCGGTCACATCGGCGACCTCACCCATACCGTCGATCCGCACGAGCAACCCCTTGGCGTCGTACACCGCCGTGAGCGGGGCCGTCTGCTCGCCGTAAACCTCGAGTCGCCTGCGCACAACGTCCTCGGTGTCGTCGCTGCGGCCTTGCTCGGCAGATCGCTTGAGCAAGCGACCCACGACCTCATCGACATCAACCGTGAGCTCGATAACTCGGTCCAACGCTTGACCATTGCGGCCCAGCATCGAGTCGAGTTCGTCGACCTGCGCCAGAGTTCGTGGATAGCCGTCCAGTAGGAAACCCGCCTGAGCATCAGTCTGGGTTAGGCGATCGCGCACCATGTCATTCGTGACCGAATCGGGGACGTAGTCGCCGGCGTCCATATAACGCTTAGCTTCCAGGCCAAGTGGCGAGCCACCTGCCACATTGGCGCGGAAGATGTCACCAGTACTGATGTGCGGCACGCCAAGGTGGCCAGCAAGCAATGCCGCCTGAGTCCCTTTGCCCGCGCCAGGCGGGCCCATCAGCAATAGTCGCATCAGCGCAGGAAGCCCTCGTAGTTGCGCTGCTGAAGTTGCGACTCAATCTGCTTCACGGTGTCAAGACCGACACCCACCATGATCAGCAGGCTGGTGCCGCCGAACAGGAAGCGCTGACCAACCCCGAGGAAGGCAAAGGCGATGAACGGAATGATCGCGATAGTCGCCAGATAAAGCGCGCCCGGAAGGGTGATACGAGTGAGCACGTAGTCGAGGTACTCAGCGGTGGGCTTACCCGCACGGATACCGGGCACGAAGCCACCGAACTGCTTCATGTTGTCGGCGACCTCAACTGGGTTGAAAGTGATCGCAACGTAGAAGTAGGTGAAGAAGACGATCAACAGGAAGTAGGTGAGCAGGTAGAGCGGCTCAGTGCCACGGGTGAAGTTCTGCTGGATCCACTGAGCGAAACCATTCGTGCTGCCCGACAACTGGATCAGCAACTGCGGTACGTACAGCAGCGACGACGCGAAGATGACGGGGATAACACCGGCCATGTTGACCTTGAGCGGAATGTAGGTGGACGTGCCGCCGTACATGCGACGCCCGACCATGCGCTTCGCGTACTGCACCGGAATGCGCCGCTGAGCCTGCTCGACATAGACCACTGCCGCGATCGTGCCAAAGCCGACCACCGTGACGAGCGCGAGCGTGAACGGGCCGTTGATGGTGCCGATCTGCCAGAGCTGACCGGGGAAGGTTGCGATGATGGAGGTGAAGATCAGCAGCGACATACCGTTGCCGACCCCGCGGTCGGTGATCAGTTCGCCGAGCCACATGATGACTGCGGTGCCCGAGGTCATCACCATGATCATGGTGAGGAGCTGCATCAAGCCTTGGTCGGGTACGAGTTGTGCGTTGCAGCCCTGGAAGAGCCGACCTGGCACCCGCGCCAAAGCGATGATGCCGGTGGACTGCAAGATCGCAAGGCCAACCGTGAGGTAACGCGTGTATTGGGTCAGTTGGGCTTGGCCAGACTGACCCTCAGCGCGCAGCGTCTCGAGCCGCGGGATAACCACGGTGAGCAACTGAATAATGATGCTCGCCGTGATGTACGGCATGATTCCGAGCGCAAACACCGACAACTGCAACAGTGCCCCACCACTGAACAGGTTGATCAGTCCGTAGACCGAGTTGTCCTGTACGAGCGAGATGCAACGCTGGATCGCCTGGTAGTCGACACCCGGTGTGGGCACGACCGAGCCGAGGCGGAAAAGCCCCACGATGCCCAGGGTGAACAACAGCTTGTTGCGCAGGTCCGGCGTGCGGAACGCCGACGCGAACGCGGAAAGCACAGTCCCTCCCGGTGGGCACCCAGTGGTACCCGGTGACGACAGTGATTGTCACGGCAATGGTGCCCGTAACTCACGGTGCCCGGATTCGGGACCGCGATGGCTGAGCCTAACAGTCAGTATGCGAAAGGCGTCCCCCGACGTCGCTCAGACGACGTAGTGGAACGCCCTTCGATGTAGCACAGCGTAATCTCAGCCGAGCTCGGTGACCGATCCACCGGCAGCAGTGATCTTGGACTTCGCGGCATCTGAGAACTTATGGGCACTGATCTGCACGGCAACATTGATGTCACCGTTACCCAGAACCTTGACCAATTCGTTCCGGCGAACCGCTCCGGCTTCGACTAGGTCATCGACACTGATGACGCCACCCTCAGGGAAGAGAGCGGCGAGCGCAGCGACGTTGACGACCTGGTACTCGACACGGAACGGGTTGGTGAAACCCTTGAGCTTAGGCAGCCGCATGTGCATGGGCATCTGCCCACCCTCGAAAGCGACCGGTACCTGATAGCGAGCCTTCGTACCCTTAGTACCGCGACCAGCGGTCTTACCCTTGCTGGCCTCACCACGACCTACGCGGGTCTTGGCAGTCTTGGCACCAGGCGCGGGGCGCAGGTGATGAACCTTGAGTGTCATATCAGTCGACCTCCTCGACGCTCACCAAGTGCGCGACAGTGTTGACCATGCCGCGAAACTCGGGACGATCTTCCTTAATAACGACGTGACCGATGCGCTTGAGCCCGAGGCTTCGCAGGGTGTCTCGCTGATTCTGCTTGCCACCGATCTCGGATCGGGTCTGGGTGACCTTCAGACGAGTCATCACGCACCCATTCCAGCGGCGCGTGCGCGCAACAATGCAGCGGGGGCTACGTGCTCCAGCGGGAGGCCACGGCGAGCCGCAACCTCTTCGGGACGCTCGAGGCCCTTGAGCGCCGCAACGGTCGCGTGTACGACGTTGATGGCGTTGTCAGAACCCAGCGACTTGCTCAGCACGTCGTGGATACCGGCGCACTCCAGGACGGCGCGCACCGGGCCACCGGCAATAACGCCGGTACCGGGCGATGCCGGACGAAGCATGACGACACCAGCAGCGGCCTCACCTGTGATGGGGTGGGGAATCGTGCCCTGGATACGGGGAACCTTGAAGAAGTTCTTCTTGGCCTCTTCGACACCCTTGGCGATTGCCGCGGGCACCTCCTTGGCCTTCCCATATCCGACACCGACCGTGCCGTTTCCATCACCAACGACGACGAGGGCGGTGAAGCTGAAGCGACGGCCACCCTTGACGACCTTGGAAACACGGTTGATGGTGACGACGCGCTCGAGAAATGCCGACTTCTCCGCCACGGGGGCCTTGCCGTCGCGACGATCGCGACTTCCCCGCTCGTTGCCGCCGGCGCCGCCTTCGCGGCGCTGACCTGCAGCCATGACTAACCTCTTCCTTCGTTTCTCGTCGATCGCGTCAGAACGCGAGGCCACCCTCGCGGGCGCCATCTGCCAGGGCCGCGACGCGACCGTGGTACTTGTTGCCAGCACGGTCAAAGACGACCGAATCGACACCAGCGGACTTGGCACGGGCAGCGAGGATCTCGCCGACCTTCTTGGCCTTGGCGCTCTTGTCACCCTCGAAGCCGCGAAGATCGGGCTCCATGGTCGACGCAGACGCAAGAGTCTTACCGAGTGTGTCATCGACGACCTGAACGAACAGGTGACGAGTCGAGCGGCTCACGACAAGACGCGGACGAACCGCAGTGCCGCTGACCTTCTTGCGGACCCGGGTGTGGCGACGCTTACGCGCAACCGCTTTCTTGTTACCCGAACCAAGTTTGACGACGATAGCCATGGCTTACTTGCCTGCCTTTCCGGCCTTGCGGCGGATGACCTCGCCGGCGTAACGCACACCCTTGCCCTTGTACGGGTCGGGCTTGCGCAACTTGCGCAGCTTCGCGGCAACTTCGCCGACCTGCTGCTTGTCGATGCCAGCGACAGAGAACTTCGTGGGGGTCTCCACCGCGAAGGTGATACCCGCCGGAGCAGGAATGATGACTGGGTGGCTAAAGCCCAGTGCGAACTCAAGTGTGTCGTCCTTGAGGGCGACACGGTAACCAGTACCGCTGATCTCGAGGTTCTTCTGGTAGCCGTCGGTAACGCCGACCACCATGTTCGATACCAGGGTTCGTGTAAGCCCGTGAAGCGAACGCGACATGCGTTCGTCGTTGGGGCGAGTCACCTCAAGGGTGCCGTCTTCGGCCTTGCTCACCACGATGGGGTCGGCGACCGCGAGGGTCAACTCTCCCTTGGGGCCCTTGACCATGACGGTCGACCCTTCGATATCGACGGTGACGCCCGACGGTATGGAGATGGGCATACGTCCAATGCGCGACATGCTGGGCTCTCCTTCCCGTTACCAGACGTAGGCGAGGACTTCCCCACCTACGCCTTTCTTGTGGGCCTGCTTATCAGTCAAAAGTCCCGACGAAGTCGAGATGATCGCTACACCAAGGCCGCCGAGAACTCGGGGCAACGAGGTGCTCTTCGCGTACACCCGCAGACCGGGCTTTGACACTCGGCGCACACCCGCGAGGGAGCGTTCGCGACTCGGACCAAACTTAAGGTCGAGTGTGAGCGTCTTGCCTACCTCTGCATCTTCCACGCGCCAGCTTGCGATGTAGCCCTCTTGCTTGAGGATCTCAGCGATACCCGCCTTGATCTTCGAGTGGGGCATCGCCACTGAGTCGTGGTACGCCGAATTGGCGTTGCGCAGACGCGTAAGCATGTCTGCGATCGGGTCAGTCATCGTCATGGCCGAAGGGCCTCTCTCACCGTGGTTTCCGACTCGTACCTCGTGCCGGACCTGCGACGTCGGGTTTTACCAGCTGCTCTTGGTGATACCGGGCAGTTCGCCGGCGTGCGCCATCTCGCGAAGGCAAATTCGGCACAGACCGAACTTGCGGTAGACCGAGTGCGGACGGCCGCAACGGTTGCATCGGGTGTAGCCGCGTACGGCGAACTTCGGCTTCTTGAGTGCCTTGTTCTTAAGGGCTGTCTTGGCCACGGTCAGATCTCCTTGAAGGGAAAGCCGAGGTGCTTTAGGAGCGCACGGCCCTCGTCGTCGGTGGACGCGGTGGTGACCACCGTGATGTCCATTCCGCGGACGCGGTCAATAGCGTCCTGATCAATCTCGTGGAACATGGACTGCTCGTTGAGACCGAAGGTGTAGTTGCCGCGACCATCGAACTGCTTGCCCGACAGGCCACGGAAGTCACGGATACGCGGGAGAGCAACCGACAGCAGCCGGTCAAGGAACTCCCACATGCGGTCGCCGCGAAGCGTGACGTGGCAGCCGATGGGCATACCTTCACGCAACTTGAACTGGGCGATCGACATACGAGCCTTGGTGACCTGTGGCTTTTGACCGGTGATCGCGGTGAGGTCGCGGATGGCACCCTCGATGAGCTTGGAATCGCGGGCGGCTTCACCCACACCCATGTTCACGACGATCTTGGTGAGGCCGGGAACCTGCATCACGTTGGCGAAGCTGAATTCCTCAAGCATCGCGGGGAGGATTTCCTCGCGGTACCGGGTCTTGAGGCGAGGTACCGACTTCTCAGTCACGGCGGCCGTCTCAGTCTCGGTTGCGGTCTCAGACTCGGTGGCGGTCATCAGATGTCCTTACCGGTGCGCTTGGAGACGCGCACGCTGCGAGTGGTCTCGTATGAAGTGCCGTCAGTGCGGTTCTTGGTCACGGTCTCGCGGCGGTAACCCACGCGGGTCGGCCGGTTGTCCGAAGGGTCAATGAGCATCACGTTCGACACATGGATCGGGGCCTCAGTCGTGATGATGCCGCCGGTCTTGGCACCACGAACTGACTGGCCGATCTTCGTGTGCTTCTTGATGCGGTTGACGCCTTCGACAATGACCTTCTCGGCCTCGGGGAGAACCTCGATGACCTTGCCAGTGACGCCCTTGTCCTTACCGGTGATGACCTGGACGTGGTCACCCTTCTTGATGTTCAAGCTGGCCATGTTTAGAGCACCTCCGGGGCAAGGGAGATGATTTTCATGAAGCGCTTCTCACGCAGTTCGCGACCCACTGGGCCGAAGATTCGAGTTCCACGAGGCTCGCCATCACCCTTGAGGATGACCGCTGCGTTCTCGTCGAATCGAATGTACGACCCATCTGGGCGTCGGCGTTCCTTCTTGGTGCGCACGATGACGGCCTTGACGACGTCGCCCTTCTTGACGTTGCCACCGGGGATCGCGTCCTTGACGGTGGCGACGATGACGTCGCCAATACCTGCGTAGCGCCGACCTGAGCCACCGAGAACGCGGATGCACAAGATTTCCTTGGCACCGGTGTTGTCGGCGACGCGCAGTCGCGACTCCTGCTGGATCACTTCGTGTCTCCTGTTGTCGCGCCGGTTCTCGGCGGGCCGAGCCTGGCGGAACTTATGGTGTGTGCGGCCCGACGCAAGCGCCGGACCTAGTGAGTCTAGGGGCCTACGTGCGTGGCGACCAAAACTCGGCTGGTAGGTGACACCGTTTGTGCGGTATCACCCATGGACTACTTGGCGCGTTCGAGGATTTCGACGATGCGCCAACGCTTGGTGGCCGAGAGCGGCCGGGTCTCCATCAGCAGCACCTTGTCACCGACGCCGGCCGCATTGGCCTCATCGTGCGCGTGCAGCTTGCTCGTGCGACGCACGACCTTGCCGTACAGCGGGTGCTTGAATCGGTCTTCGACTGCAACGACGACGGTCTTATCCATCTTGTTGCTGACGACATAGCCTTCGCGGACCTTACGGAAGCCGCGGCCGCCATGTGCATCGGTCGCTGTAGTGTTCTCGCTCATCTCGCTGCTCTCCGTCATGCGGCACCAACCGGGGTAATCCCGAGCTCGCGCTCGCGCATGATCGTGTAGATACGCGCGATGTCCGTACGGACGGCGCGAAGTCGACCGTGGCTCTCAAGCTGGCCGGTGGCCGCCTGGAAACGCAGGTTGAACAGTTCTGCCTTCGCCTCGCGCAACTTCTCGATGAGTTCCTCATCGCCGAAGCCCCGAAGCTCAGTGGGGTTAGTACCGGTAGCCATCAGCTAACACCTGCCTCGCGCCGGATGATCCGGCACTTCATCGGTAGTTTGTGCATGGCACGAGTGAGTGCCTCACGAGCAACCGTCTCGTTGGGATATGCCAGCTCGAACATCACGCGTCCGGGCTTGACGTTGGCCACCCACCATTCGGGCGAACCCTTACCGCTACCCATACGGGTTTCGGCTGGCTTCTTGGTGATGGGACGGTCGGGGTAAATCGTGATCCAGACCTTGCCACCACGACGAATGTGGCGGGTGATGGCAATACGTGCGGATTCGATTTGACGGTTGGTGACGTAGGCGGGTTCAAGCGCCTGCAAGCCCCACTCGCCCCACGTGACCTCGGTGCCGCCCTTAGCTGCTCCGTGGCGATTGGGGTGGTGCTGCTTGCGGTGCTTAACGCGACGAGGAATAAGCATGGCTCAGGCCTCCGTTCCAACAGTCTCAACCGGCGGTGCGGCTTCGGCTACAGGAGCCTCGGCTACAAAGTCAGAACCACTGCTTTCTGGACCACCTTCAGCGCGACGACCAGCCGGTCGAGCCGGTCGCTCGCCACGGCGAGGTGCGCCAAGACGCTCGGCTGCGGCAACCGCTTCGCGCTCGGTGCGCGACTGGCTTACCTCACCCTTGTAGATCCAGACCTTCACACCGATGCGACCGAACGTGGTACGCGCCTCATAGAAGCCGTAGTCGATGTTCGCGCGCAGTGTGTGCAGAGGAACTCGACCTTCACGGTAGAACTCGGTACGGCTCATTTCAGCACCGCCCAGACGACCCGAGACCTGGATCCGGATGCCCTTAGCACCACCCTTGAGCGCGGACTGCATGGACTTGCGCATGGCGCGACGGAACGAGACGCGGCTCGACAGCTGCTCAGCAACACCTTGCGCCACCAACTGGGCGTCGATCTCGGGGTTCTTGACCTCGAGAATGTTGAGCTGAACCTGCTTGCCCGTGAGCTTTTCGAGGTCACCGCGAATGCGGTCAGCCTCAGCACCACGACGGCCGATCACGATGCCGGGGCGGGCAGTGTGAATGTCGACGCGAACCCGCTCACGGGTGCGCTCGATCTCCACCTTGCTGATGCCGGCGCGCTCCATGCCCTTGTTCATGAGGTTGCGGATCTTGACATCCTCCTGGACGTAGTCGCGGTAACGCTGACCCGTCTTGGACGAGTCGGCAAACCAACGCGACTTGTAGTCGGTGGTGATGCCCAGACGGAAGCCGTACGGGTTGATCTTCTGGCCCACGGCGGGGTCACCCCTTCTTCCGCGTCGAGGCGGCGGTAACCGACTCGACGACGACGGTGATGTGACTGGTGCGCTTGCGAATGCGGTAAGCACGACCTTGAGCACGCGGACGGAAGCGCTTCAACGTCGGACCTTCGTCGACGTATGCCTCGCGAACGACCAAGGTGTCGCGATCGAGACCTAGGTTGTTGGTCGCGTTGGCGATCGCGCTGTCAAGCACCTTGCCCACTGGCTCGCTTGCGGCCTGCGGCGCGAAGTGCAGGATTGCCTGCGCCTCTGCTGCCGGCAGCCCACGGATCAGATCGATCACGCGGCGTGCCTTCATGGGCGTGACACGCACGTAGCGTGCCTGGGCCCTGGCTTCCATCGCTATCCCCTTGCTGGTCGTCGTACTCACGGTTGAGTCCTACGGGGTCGTACTCGGTAGCTCGACATCGCTGTTAGCGACGCTTCGCCTTGCGGTCGTCCTTCACGTGTCCACGGAAGGTACGAGTCGGCGCGAACTCGCCGAGCTTGTGACCGATCATGTTCTCGGTCACGAAGACCGGGATGTGCTTGCGGCCGTCGTGCACCGCGATCGTGTGACCGAGCATGTCGGGCACGATCATCGAGCGGCGCGACCAGGTCTTGATCACGTTGTGCGTGCCCTTGGCGTTCTGATCGTCGACCTTCTTGGCAAGGTGGCCGTCGATGAAAGGGCCCTTTTTCAGGCTGCGAGGCATGGTGGGTTCCCTTAGCGCTTCTTGCCGGTCTTACGGCGGCGGACGATGAACTTATCGCTGGCCTTGTTGGCCTTGCGAGTACGACCTTCGGGCTTTCCGTTCGGGTTAACCGGGTGGCGTCCACCAGAGGTCTTACCCTCACCACCACCATGCGGGTGGTCGACCGGGTTCATGGCGACACCGCGGACGGTTGGGCGCTTGCCCTTCCAGCGCATACGGCCGGCCTTACCCCAGTTGATGTTGCTCTGCTCGGCGTTACCTACCTCGCCGATGGTTGCGCGACAGCGCACATCGACGTTGCGGATCTCACCGGAGGGCAAACGCAGCTGTGCATACGGTCCGTCCTTGGCCACGAGCTGGATGCTGACACCGGCGGAACGGGCGATCTTGGCCCCGCCGCCTGGTCGCAATTCAACGCCGTGGATGACCGTACCGACGGGGATGTTGCGCAAAGGCAAGTTGTTGCCGGGCTTGATGTCAGCCGAAGGTCCGGTCTCGATCGAGTCGCCCTGCTTGAGCTTGTTCGGCGCGACGATGTAGCGCTTCTCGCCATCTGCGTAATGCAGCAGGGCGATACGTGCCGTGCGGTTGGGGTCGTACTCGATGTGAGCGACCTTCGCGGGCACGCCGTCCTTGTCAGCACGACGGAAGTCAATGATGCGGTAGGCGCGCTTGTGTCCGCCACCTTGGTGTCGGGTGGTGATACGCCCGGTGTTGTTCCGGCCGCCCTTCTTGGGGAGCGGACGGACAAGGGACTTCTCCGGCTGCGAGCGCGTGATCTCGACGAAGTCGGCAACGCTGGAGCCACGACGGCCCGGCGTAGTCGGCTTGTACTTACGGATACCCATGGGGTTTCTCTTCCTCGTCGCTTCGATTACCCGGTCAGGAGACCGGGCCACCGAAGATGTCGATGCGGTCGCCGTCAGCGAGGCTGACAATTGCGCGCTTGGTGTCGGCTCGCTTACCAAAGCCGGTCCGCGTGCGCATGCGCTTGCCCTGTCGGTTGCTGGTGTTCACGCCAGTGACGCGTACCCCAAATACCTGCTCGACCGCGATCTTGATCTGGGTCTTGTTGGCATCTGGCGACACGATGAACGTGTACTTGTTCTGGTCGAGAAGGCCGTAGCTCTTCTCGGAGATCACGGGCGCGAGCAAGATGTCACGCGGGTCAGCGATTCTCACAGGACATCCTCCATCGCCTCAGACTCGGTCGCGACAGCCTTGGCACCCTTGCCCGTTGACGGGCCAGCGAGGAACGCCGCGAGGGAGTTACTCGTGAAGATGACGTCATCGCTGACCAACACGTCGTAGGTGTTGAGCTGGTCGGGTGCGATCAGGTGTACGCGGGGAACGTTGCGCAGCGAGAGCCACGAGACGTTGTCGTCACGTTCGACCACGACGAGCAGATTGCGGCGGTCGCTGATTGCGGCCAACGCTGAAATAGCTGCCTTGGTCGAGGGCGAGTCGCCCGAAACCAGACTGCTCAGCACATGTACGCGACCATTACGAGCGCGATCGGAAAGTGCCCCACGAAGTGCCGCAGCCTTCATCTTCTTGGGAGTGCGCTGCGAGTAGTCGCGCGGGCTCGGCCCGTGGACTACGCCACCGCCGGTGAACTGAGGTGCACGGATCGAACCCTGACGGGCGCGGCCGGTGCCCTTCTGCTTGTACGGCTTCTTGCCACCACCGCGGACTTCGCCGCGGTCCTTGGTCGAGTGCGTGCCTTGGCGGGCGGCAGCAAGCTGCGCTACGACGACCTGGTGGATGAGGGGAACGTTGACCTGAACCCCGAAGATGTGACCGGGCAGGTCGACCGAACCGTCAACCGAGCCATCCGGGGTGCGGATGTCTACCGTGGTGGTTTCGAGCGTGTCTACTGAGTCAGACATGTTCAGCCCACCTTCGCTGACGTACGGACGAGCACGAGGCCGCCCTTGGGGCCGGGGATGGCGCCGCGGATGAGCAGCAGGCCGTTCTCGGCGTCGATGGAGTGGATGGTGAGGTTCTGCACGGTCTGACGCGCATTACCCATGCGGCCAGCCATGCGCATGCCCTTGAAGACTCGACCCGGAGTGGCACAGCCACCGATGGAGCCGGGCTTGCGGTGGTTGCGGTGCGCACCGTGCGAGGCGCCAACACCGTGGAAGCCGTGACGCTTCATAACACCGGCGTAGCCCTTGCCCTTGGTGGTACCGACGACATCGATGTTCTGACCGACCTCGAACGTGTCGACCGCCAACTCCTGACCGAGCGTGTACTCGGAGGCGCTGGACGTGCGGAGTTCGACCAGGTGGCGACGCGGAGTCACACCGGCGGCGGCGAAGTGACCCGAAGCGGGCTTGTTCACCTTGCGTGGGTCGATCGCACCGAAGGCGATCTGGACGGAGGCGTACCCGTCGCGCTCAGGGGTCTTGACCTGGGTAACGATGCAAGGTCCGGCCTTGACGACAGTGACGGGGACGACCCGATTGTTCTCGTCCCAGACCTGGGTCATGCCGAGCTTCTCGCCCAGGATTCCCGTGTAGTTGGTGCTCATGGTGGATGCGGTCCTCAGAGCTTGATCTCGATGTCGACACCAGCCGGAAGGTCAAGACGCATCAGCGAATCAACAGTCTTGGGCGTGGGGTCGAGAATGTCGATGAGACGCTTGTGCGTACGCATCTCGAAGTGCTCGCGGCTGTCCTTGTACTTGTGCGGCGAGCGGATAACGCAATAGACGTTCTTCTCAGTCGGCAGCGGCACCGGGCCTGCAACCTGAGCGCCCGTCCGAATCACCGTTTCGACGATCTTGCGCGCCGAGCTGTCGATGATCTCGTGGTCGTAGGCCTTGAGCCTGATGCGGATCTTCTGTCCCGCCATGGTGGCTTGTGTCCTTATCGTTCGTGTGCCGCTGAGTAAGACGCGGTAAGCGCCCTTAGTCGGGTTCCGCGGCCGAGCCTGTCAAGACAGACCCGGCCGCGATGACCCAGGTTTAGTGCGTCAGTGCAGGTGTTACTTGATGATCTTGACGACGCGACCCGCACCGACGGTGCGACCACCCTCGCGGATGGCGAAACGGAGACCGTCTTCCATCGCGATGGGCTGGATGAGGTCGACCTTCATTTCGGTGTTGTCACCAGGCATGACCATCTCGGTGCCCTCGGGCAACGTGACAACGCCGGTGACGTCGGTGGTGCGGAAGTAGAACTGGGGGCGGTAGTTGTTGAAGAACGGCGTGTGCCGTCCGCCCTCGTCCTTCGACAGGATGTACACGTTGGCGTCGAACTCCGTGTGGGGAGTAACCGTGCCCGGCTTGCACAGAACCTGTCCACGCTCAACGTCATCGCGCTTGGTGCCACGAAGAAGCAGACCCACGTTTTCGCCGGCCTGGCCCTCATCGAGCAGCTTGCGGAACATCTCGACGCCGGTGACGGTGGTCTTCGTGGTCGTGGGGCGAATGCCGACGATCTCGATTTCCTCGTTGACCTTGACGATGCCACGCTCGATACGACCGGTGACGACCGTGCCACGACCGGTGATCGTGAAGACATCCTCGACTGGCATGAGGAAGGGCTTCTCGACATCGCGCTCGGGGGTCGGGATTGCAACGTCAACCGCAGCCATGAGCTCGATGATCGTCGCGCCCCACTTGGCGTCGCCGTTGAGTGCCGGAGCCGCAGCAACGCGAACGACGGGGATGTTATCGCCGTCGTACTCGTATGCCGAGAGCAGCTCGCGAACCTCGAGCTCAACGAGCTCGAGGATCTCCTCGTCGTCGACCATGTCGCACTTGTTCAGTGCGACGACCAGTGAGGGCACACCGACCTGGCGGGCCAGGAGCACGTGCTCCTTGGTCTGCGGCATCGGACCATCGGTCGCTGCGACCACGAGGATCGCACCGTCCATCTGGGCTGCGCCGGTGATCATGTTCTTGATGTAGTCAGCGTGACCAGGGCAGTCGACGTGCGCATAGTGGCGCGCTTCGGTCTGGTACTCGACGTGCGCGATGGAGATGGTGATACCGCGCTGACGCTCTTCCGGCGCCTTGTCGATCTGGTCAAACGGCGTGAACGGGTTCACGTCCGGGAAAGCGTCATGCAGCACCTTGGTAATCGCCGCTGTCAGCGTCGTCTTCCCGTGGTCGATGTGACCAATGGTGCCGATGTTGACGTGCGGCTTGGTGCGCTCGAACTTCGCTTTCGCCACGGTGTCCTCCTGTGGACTGTGGATGGTTACGCCGTACGACGTAGGTCCAGGGTGAATCGGATCTGGGTCAGGTAGTACTGGTGGAGCTGGTGGAGCAGTTGGGTTCTCTCACGCGATGCGATCGATCACCCCGGTGCTTGTCGAAGGGCTATTCGCCCTTCGCCTTCGCGATGATCTCGGTTGCCACATTTGCGGGAACCTGTGCGTACGAGTCGAACTGCATGGAGTAACTTGCTCGTCCCTGAGTCTTGCTCCGAAGATCGCCGACGTAGCCGAACATCTCCGATAGCGGGACGAGAGAGCGAACAATGCGTGCACCGGAACGCTCTTCCATGGCCTGAATCTGGCCACGACGAGAGTTAAGGTCACCGATGACCTCGCCCATGAAGTCCTCGGGGGTGGTGACCTCGACGGACATCATTGGCTCGAGCAGCACGGGACCAGCCATGCGCGCTGCCTCCTTGAACGCCATCGAACCGGCGATCTTGAAGGCAAGTTCTGAGGAGTCGACGTCGTGGTAGGCGCCGTCCTTGAGGGTGACGGTGATATCAACCATCGGGTAGCCGGCGAGAACACCGTTCTGCATGGCTTCCTGGCAACCGGCGTCAACCGACGGGATGTACTCACGCGGGATTCGACCACCACTGACGGCGTTGACGAATTCGTAACCACCCTCAACCTCGACGCCCTCTGACGGGGCGATACCGATCTGCACCTTGGCGAACTGACCTGAACCACCGGTCTGCTTCTTGTGGGTGTAGTCGACGCGGTCGATCTTCTTGGTGATGGTCTCGCGGTAGGCAACCTGGGGCTTACCAACGTTGGCCTCGACCTTGAATTCGCGACGCATACGGTCAACGAGCACCTCGAGGTGCAGTTCACCCATACCCGCAATGATGGTCTGGCCGGTCTCTTCGTCGGTGCGCACC